>NZ_JCANQV010000288.1:0-6916 GCF_059553635.1 Candidatus Streptomyces philanthi | reverse complement strand
GCACGCCAGGGCCTGTCGTCAAACCCCCGCCTGCCGCGCGACGCCCGGCACGCACGCTCTCCGCGTTGTCGGATCGCCCCGATACGACCGGTATCGGGACGACCCTCCGCCTTGAGATCGCACGCACCGGACGCCGCGCGGCCCGCCCTCCGGGCGAACGACGGGGGTTTGACGACAGGCCCTGGCGCCCTACGTTGGGATCATGTTTGCTGCCTACGCCGCGCGCATCGACCGCGACCAGCCGCTCAACGGCCTCGAACTGGGCGAACGTCCCGCCCCCGAGACACGCCCCGGCTGGACGACCGTGAACGTGAAGGCCGCCTCCCTCAACCACCACGACCTGTGGTCGCTGCGCGGTGTGGGACTCGGCGAGGAGGCGCTGCCGATGATCCTCGGCTGCGACGCCGCGGGAGTGGACGCGGACGGCAACGACGTCGTCGTCCACTCCGTCATCGGGCAGAGCGGGCACGGCGTCGGCCCGAAGGAGCCCCGCTCCATCCTCACCGAGCGCTACCAGGGCACCTTCGCCGAACAGGTCACCGTCCCCGCCTGGAACGTCCTGCCCAAACCCGCCGAACTCTCCTTCGAGGAGGCCGCCTGCCTGCCCACCGCCTGGCTCACCGCGTACCGGATGCTGTTCACCAACGCCGGGGTACGGCCCGGTGACAGCGTGCTGGTGCAGGGCGCGGGCGGCGGGGTGGCGACCGCCGCCATCGTGCTGGGCGCCGCCGCCGGGTTGCGGGTCTTCGCCACCAGCCGGGACGAGGCCAAGCGCCGCCGCGCCGAACAGCTCGGCGCCGAGGCGGCGTTCGGCAGCGGCGAGCGGCTGCCGCACCGGGTGGACGCGGTGATCGAGACGGTCGGCGCCGCCACCTGGTCGCACTCGGTCCGCTCGCTGCGCCCCGGCGGCACCCTCGTCATCTCCGGCGCCACCAGCGGCTTCAACCCGGAGCACACCGAACTCAACCGGATCTTCTTCCTGGAGCTGAAGGTCGTCGGCTCCACGATGGGCAGCAAGGAGGAACTCTCCTCCCTGCTCGCCTTCTGCGCCGCCAAGGGCGTACGCCCCGTCATCGACTCCACCCTGCCGCTGGACCGGGCCCGCGAGGGCTTCGCCAAGATGGCGGAGGGCGACCTGTTCGGCAAGATCGTGCTGACCGTGTGAGCTGCCGCGGGGGACGGGGCTCCCTGTCCCCCGCGCGGCCCGTTATGCCGTCGGCCCTTCGCGCAGCAGGGTGCCGATGCGGGCGGCGGCCGCCGCCAGATCGCCGCGGGCCCGGTCGTACTGCTCCGGGGTGACCCCGTGGTCGCGGGCGGCGTCGCGCAGCTCGTCGCGGAAGCGGTCCAGCAGCCGGTCGAAGGCGCGCGCCGGGTCCTCGCCCGCGGGCTCGCGCGCCCAGGCCGGCTCCCGGGGTGCCTCCGTACCGGCGTCGGGCCCGTCCGCGTGGTCCCGTACGGTGCCGGAGGCGGACGCCGTGAAACGGCCGACCTCGCGGGAGACCTCGGCGAGGACCTCGCGCACCGCGCCCGACCAGTCGCCGGACATCACCCCCGCCTGGGCCTGCTCCTGGACCTGCCGGATGACCCGCTGCATCTCCTCGCGGGCGAAGTCCTGGGCGTCCCGGGCCTGCTTGCGGGCCCGCTGGGCCTCCTGGCGGGCGCGCCGGCTCTCCTCCTTCGCCCGCCGCGCCTGCTCCTTCCACCCCTCCTTGGCGCGCCGGAACTCCTCCTTCGCCTGCCGCCACGCCTCCTTGTCCCCGGACGGGACCTCGGCACGCTCCCCGTCCGGCGCGGCCCCGCGGCCCGCCGCGCCCGCCGGGCGGGCACCGGTGGCGGACCGTTCGCGGGCCTGCCGGGCGGCGGCCCGCATCTCCTGGCGCAGATCGCGCGCCGAACCGCTGACGTCCTCGCGGATGTCGGACGCCAGCGACGCGACGGACTCGCGGATCTCCAGCTCCAGTTCCGCCAGTTCCCCGCCGCGGTCGGCGAGTTCGGCGCGGCCGGCCTCGCTGAGCGCGTAGACCTTGCGGCCGCGTTCGGTGGTGTGGGTGACCAGGCCCTCGGCCTCCAGCTTGGCCAACCGCGGGTAGACCGTGCCGGCGGACGGGGCGTAGAGGCCCTGGAAGCGTTCCTCCAGCAGCCGGATGATCTCGTAGCCGTGGCGGGGTGCCTCGTCGAGCAGCTTGAGGAGGTAGAGACGGAGGCGGCCGTGGGCGAAGACGGGGGGCATGCTCAGAGCACCTTCCTCTGCGGGGGCGGGCCGGCGTGCCGCCCGCCGTCGTCGTCCGCGGCCGGTTCGAAGGCGGGCCGCCGCAGCAGGGCGACACCGCCGGTGACGGTGGTGACCTTGAGGCTGCCGTTGCCCGCGCCGAGGGCGCCGGCCAGCCGCTTGGTGCCCCACTGGCCGCTGACCCGCAGCGAGTCGAAGGCGTTGGAGACCGTGCCGCTGGTGGTGTTGGCGTCCACCGTCGCGTCCGCCGGGTCGGGCAGCCGGATGGCGACCTCGCCCGAGACGGTGGTCAGGGCGATGTCGGTCCCGGTGTCCGCCGGGTCGAGGTCGAGGAGCATGTCACCGCTGACGGACTCCGCGCGCACCGACGCCCCGGCGCCGTCGATGACGGTCAGATCGCCCGAGACGGAC
The DNA here is from genome assembly GCF_059553635.1 of Candidatus Streptomyces philanthi. Taxonomy (NCBI): domain Bacteria; kingdom Bacillati; phylum Actinomycetota; class Actinomycetes; order Kitasatosporales; family Streptomycetaceae; genus Streptomyces; species Candidatus Streptomyces philanthi. The sequence continues at coordinate 4,275 of NZ_JCANQV010000288.1, read as the reverse complement.
TGGAAGCGCAGCGCGCCGGTGACGGCCTGGGCCTCGACCTTGCCCGAGACGGTGTGCGCGCGCACCGGCCCGGTCAGGCCGACCAGGGTGCTGTCGCCGGTGACGCCGTTGAGGTCCGTACGGCCGGAGATCCCGGAGACGACGGCGCTCGCGCCGACCACCTCGACCGTGACACGGGTGGCCGACGGCACTCTGACCGACACCACCGCGCTGGCGCGGCGCCGGGTGCGGTCGAGGATCTGGAGGAAGCCCTTCCAGGGGAAGTCCTGGTAGCCGATGGTCAGTGTGCCGTCGTGACAGGAGACGGTCAGCGGCGCGCCGTGCAGCTCGTCGATCTCGACGCGGGGGGTGCTGTCGTCCGTGGTGCCGACGACGTTGACGGCGCCGCCGATGATCTGGACGTCGACCCTGTCGAAGGGCTCGTCGATCTCCAGCGTGCGGGGGGCGGTCACCTCGACGGTACGGGGTGATCGCGCGGTGCGGGCGGGCATTCCTGGCCTCCCCTGGGCGAACGGACAACGCAACATATCGTGTCTTCGTTAGACACGATATATCGCGGTCGGGGGAAGTCAAGCGGGCGGCCCGCCCGCCCCCTCCTACTCGTCGTCCTCGTCGTCCAGCCGCGCCAGCCAGGTCGCCAGCCGCTCCACCGGCACCTCGAAGTCCGGGTTCAGATCGACGAACGTCCGCAGCTGGTCGGCCACCCAACCCAGGGTGACCTCCTCCTCGCCGCGCCGGTTCTCCAGTTCCTCGATGCCGCGGTCAGTGAAATACACGTGCTCTCCACCAGGGGTCTCGGTACAAGTGCCGCCAGGATAGGCAGCCCCTCACGGACACGGCGAAGGGCCCGCCCCCGCGACTGCGGGGACGGGCCCGGACGACCGTGCGGCCGCTTACGCGTCGAACGCCTCGGCGACCAGCTGGGCCTGCTCCGCCTGGTGACGCTTGGCGGAACCGACCGCCGGCGACGAGGAGTGCGACCGCGAGATGCGGCGCAGACGCTCGCCGTGCGGGACGTCCGCACCGACCGCCAGGTCCAGGTGGTCGATGAGGTTCAGGCCGAGGAACGGCCAGGCACCCTGGTTCGCCGGCTCCTCCTGCACCCACAGGAACTTGCCCGCGTTCGGGAACTTGGCGATCTCCGCCTGGAGCTCCTTGCCCGGCAGCGGGTACAGCCGCTCGATACGGACGATCGCGACATCGTCGGCACCGCGCTTGGCCCGCTCGGCCTCCAGGTCGTAGTAGACCTTGCCGGAGCAGAACAGCACCTTGCGGACCGCGTCCGGCGCGACCGTGTCGTCGCCGATCACCGGGCGGAAGCCGCCGGTGGTGAACTCCTCCGTCTTCGACGCCGCGGCCTTCAGACGCAGCATCGACTTCGGGGTGAAGACGACCAGCGGCTTGTGGTGCGGGTTGTGGACCTGCCAGCGCAGCAGGTGGAAGTAGTTCGACGGCAGCGTCGGCATGGCGACCGTCATGTTGTTCTGCGCGCACAGCTGGAGGAAGCGCTCGATCCGGGCCGAGGAGTGGTCCGGGCCCTGGCCCTCGTAGCCGTGCGGCAGCAGCAGGGTGACGCCGGAGGTCTGGCCCCACTTCTGCTCGGCGGACGAGATGAACTCGTCGACGACGGTCTGCGCGCCGTTGGCGAAGTCACCGAACTGCGCCTCCCACATGACCAGCGCCTCGGGGCGGGCCAGCGAGTAGCCGTACTCGAAGCCCATCGCCGCGTACTCGCTCAGCAGCGAGTCGTAGACGTTGAAGCGCGCCTGGTCGTCGGAGAGGTAGAGCAGCGGGGTGTAGTCCTCGCCGGTCGCCCGGTCGATGAGGACCGCGTGACGCTGGCCGAACGTGCCGCGGCGGGAGTCCTGGCCGGCGAGCCGGACCGGGGTGCCCTCCATCAGCAGCGAACCGAGGGCCAGGGTCTCGCCCATGCCCCAGTCGATCGTGCCGTCCTCGACCATCGCCGCGCGGCGCTGGAGCTGCGGCAGCAGACGCGGGTGCACGGTGATGTTGTCGGGGATGTTGACCTGGGACTCGGCGATCCGCTTCACGACCTCCTGGGAGACCGCGGTCTCCACCTGGACCGGGAACTCGGCCTGCGGCTGCGGCACCTCGGGCGACATCGGCGCCGTGGTGGCCTCGCGGACCTCGGAGAAGACCTTCTCCAGCTGGCCCTGGAAGTCCTGGAGCGCCTGCTCGGCCTCCTCCAGCGTGATGTCGCCCCGGCCGATCAGCGACTCGGTGTACAGCTTGCGCACCGAACGCTTCTTGTCGATCAGGTCGTACATCAGCGGCTGGGTGAACGCCGGGTTGTCCGACTCGTTGTGACCGCGGCGCCGGTAGCAGATCAGGTCGATCACGACGTCCTTGTTGAACGCCTGACGGAACTCGAACGCCAGCCGGCCGACGCGGACGACCGCCTCCGGGTCGTCACCGTTCACGTGGAAGATCGGCGCCTCGATCATGCGGGCCACGTCCGTGGCGTACATGGAGGAGCGCGCGGACTCCGGCGGGGCGGTGAAGCCGACCTGGTTGTTGATGACGATGTGCACGGTGCCGCCGGTGCGGTAGCCGCGCAGCTGCGACATGTTCAGCGTCTCGGCCACGACGCCCTGGCCCGCGAAGGCCGCGTCGCCGTGCAGGGCGATCGGCAGGACGGTGAAGTCCGTGCCGCCCTTGCCGATGAGGTCCTGCTTGGCGCGGGCGACGCCCTCCAGGACCGGGTCGACCGCCTCCAGGTGCGAGGGGTTGGCGGTGAGCGAGACCTTGATCTGCTCGCCGTCCAGACCGGTGAAGGTGCCCTCGGCGCCCAGGTGGTACTTCACGTCGCCGGAGCCGTGCATCGACTTCGGGTCGAGATTGCCCTCGAACTCGCGGAAGATCTGCGCGTACGACTTGCCGACGATGTTGGCGAGGACGTTCAGCCGGCCGCGGTGGGCCATGCCGACGACGACCTCGTCCAGCCGCGACTCGGCCGCGGAGTCGATGACCGCGTCCAGCAGCGGGATGACGGACTCGCCGCCCTCCAGCGAGAAGCGCTTCTGGCCGACGTACTTGGTCTGCAGGAACGTCTCGAACGCCTCGGCGGAGTTCAGCCGCCGCAGGATGCGCAGCTGCTCCTCACGCTCCGGGGAGTCGTGGCTGCGCTCGACCCGGTCCTGGATCCACTTGCGCTGCTTGGGGTCCTGGATGTGCATGTACTCGATGCCGGTGGTGCGGCAGTACGAGTCGCGCAGCACGCCCAGGATGTCGCGCAGCTTCATCATGGACTTGCCGGAGAAGCCGCCGACCGCGAACTCGCGCTCCAGGTCCCACAGGGTGAGCCCGTGCTCGATGATGTCGAGGTCGGGGTGCTTGCGCTGGCGGTACTCCAGCGGGTCGGTGTCGGCCATGACGTGGCCGCGCACCCGGTAGGCGTGGATCAGGTCGAAGACCCGGGCCGCCTTGGTGACGTCGTCGTCGTGCGAGACGTCGATGTCCCGCAGCCAGCGCACCGGCTCGTAGGGGATGCGCAGCGACTTGAAGATGTCGTCGAAGAAGTCGTTCTCGCCGAGCAGCAGCTGGTTCATCACGCGCAGGAACTCGCCGGAGGCGGCGCCCTGGATCACGCGGTGGTCGTAGGTGCTGGTCAGCGTCATGATCTTGGAGACGCCGAGCTTGTTCAGGGTGTCCTGGGAGGTGCCCTGGAACTCCGCCGGGTAGTCCATCGCGCCGACGCCGACGATCAGGCCCTGGCCGGGCATCAGCCGCGGCACGGAGTGGACGGTGCCGATGCCGCCGGGGTTCGTCAGCGACGCGGTGACGCCGGTGAAGTCGGCCATCGTCAGCTTGTTGGCGCGGGCCCGGCGGACGATGTCCTCGTACGCCTGCCAGAACTCGAAGAACGAGAGCGTCTCGGCCTTCTTGATGGCGGCGACGACGAGCTGGCGCTCACCGTTCGGCTTGACCAGGTCGATGGCCAGACCGAGGTTGACGTGCTCGGGCTTGACCAGCGTCGGCTTGCCGTCCTTCTCCTGGAAGGAGTAGTTCATCGACGGCATGGCCTTGAGGGCCTGCACCATCGCGTACCCGATGAGGTGCGTGAAGGAGACCTTCCCGCCACGGGCGCGCTTGAGGTGGTTGTTGATGACGATGCGGTTGTCGAACAGCAGCTTCACCGGCACCGCGCGCACGGACGTGGCCGTCGGCAGCTCCAGCGAGGCGTTCATGTTCTTCGCGACCGCGGCCGAGGGGCCACGCAGGGTGACCAGCTCGGGACCGGCCGGCGCCTCGGTG
>NZ_JCANQV010000287.1:0-6964 GCF_059553635.1 Candidatus Streptomyces philanthi | reverse complement strand
GCGGTGACCGCCAGGACCGCGGCCCCAAGGGTGAGCGGCGCCAGCGCGACCGCGACCGGCGCGGCAAGAACGACGGCGGCGACCAGGGCGGCAACCGCCAGCGCGACCGCGACCGTGACCGCCGTGCCGAGGACGACGACGACTTCGAGGGCGGGCGCCGGGGCCGCCGCGGCCGCTACCGCGACCGCCGGGGCCGCCGCGGCCGCGAGGACTTCGGCAACGAGCCGCAGATCTCCGAGGACGACGTCCTGATCCCCGTCGCGGGCATCCTCGACATCCTCGACAACTACGCGTTCATCCGGACCTCCGGCTACCTGCCCGGCCCGAACGACGTGTACGTCTCGCTCGCCCAGGTCCGCAAGAACGGTCTGCGCAAGGGTGACCACGTCACCGGCGCGGTCCGCCAGCCGCGGGACGGCGAGCGCCGGGAGAAGTTCAACGCGCTGGTGCGCCTGGACACCGTCAACAGCATGGCGCCCGAACAGGGCCGCCAGCGGCCGGAGTTCGGCAAGCTGACGCCGCTCTACCCGCAGGAGCGGCTGCGCCTGGAGGGCGAGTCGGGCGGTCTGACGACCCGGATCATCGACCTGGTGACGCCGATCGGCAAGGGCCAGCGCGGTCTGATCGTGGCCCCGCCGAAGACCGGTAAGACCATGATCATGCAGGCGATCGCCAACTCGATCACCCGCAACAACCCCGAGTGCCACCTGATGGTCGTCCTCGTCGACGAGCGTCCCGAAGAGGTCACCGACATGCAGCGGTCGGTCAAGGGCGAGGTCATCTCCTCGACCTTCGACCGCCCGGCCGAGGACCACACCACCGTCGCCGAACTCGCCATCGAGCGCGCCAAGCGCCTGGTCGAGCTGGGCCACGACGTGGTCGTCCTGCTGGACTCCATCACCCGTCTGGGCCGTGCGTACAACCTCGCGGCGCCCGCCTCCGGCCGCATCCTGTCCGGTGGTGTCGACTCGACCGCGCTCTACCCGCCGAAGCGGTTCTTCGGCGCGGCGCGCAACATCGAGGACGGCGGTTCGCTGACCATCCTGGCCACCGCGCTGGTCGAGACCGGTTCGCGGATGGACGAGGTGATCTTCGAGGAGTTCAAGGGCACCGGCAACCTGGAGCTCAAGCTCGACCGCAAGCTCTCCGACAAGCGGATCTTCCCCGCGGTGGACGTCGACGCGTCGTCCACCCGTAAGGAGGAGATCCTGATGGGCGCCGACGAGCTGGCCATCGTCTGGAAGCTGCGCCGGGTGCTGCACGCCCTCGACCAGCAGCAGGCGATCGAGCTGCTGCTGGACAAGATGAAGCAGACGAAGTCCAACGCGGAGTTCCTGCTCCAGATCCAGAAGACGACGCCGACCACGGGCAACGGCAACGACTGACGCCCCGGCGACACACCACGTGACCCCCTCACCCGCACGGGTGAGGGGGTCACGTGCTTCCGGTGACGACCGGGGTGTGATCCGTGCCACCCGTGGCGCTGCCGCGTCTGAGACCTTCCGCACAGGAGCGTGTCCCCTACACATGTGGCGGCGGCGTCCGGGAAGCGGCCGAACTCCCAGGTGGGGCGGGCAGTGCGGCACGGCATCGGGCGGCCGCCCGTACATGTGCGCATGAAATGGCTCATATACGGCTGTGCAACCCTTCCGTTCCGCCTCCCGTCTGACAGGGCACCTTTGCCCCGCGTCCGCACGGCGGCGGTGGGAGGCGGCCGTACGACCAAGGACCGAGGAGCACATGCCGGACAGCAGCGGGACCGCGAACAGGACCGGGAGCCGATCCCGTGGCATACGGGCCACGGGCCGCAGGCGCAGGGCCCCCACCCGGCGCCGCCGCGCCCTGACCCTCACCCTGAGCGGGCTCGTCAGCTGCCTGCTGCTCGGCGGCGCCGGCCTCGGCTTCGTCTACTTCACGCTCAACGGCAACCTCAAGGGCGTCGACATCAACGCCGCCCTCGGCCGCGACCGGCCCCGCAACGTCGACAACGGCTCCCTCGACATCCTCGTCCTCGGCTCCGACTCCCGGGCCGGGAAGAACGGCGAGTACGGCGCCGACGAGGGCGCCGCCCGCTCCGACACCGCGATGGTCGTCCACGTCTACAAGGGCCACAAGAAGGCCAGCGTCGTCAGCATCCCCCGCGACACCCTGGTCCGGCGCCCCGACTGCACCAAGGACGGGAAGACCGTCCCCGGCGGCCCCCGCGCGATGTTCAACAGCGCCTTCGAGGCCGGCGGGCCCGCCTGCGCGGTCAAGACCGTCGAATCCCTCAGCGGCATCCGCATGGACCACTTCGTCGAGGTCGACTTCACCGGCTTCAAGAAGCTCATCGACGCCCTCGGCGGTGTCGAGGTCACCACCAGCAAGCCGATCAACGACGACAAGAGCCATCTGCACCTCCCCGCGGGCACCCACACCCTCGACGGCGAGCAGTCCCTCGGCCTCGTCCGCACCCGGCACGGCGTCCCCGGCGGCGACGGCAGCGACCTCGGCCGCATCCAGCTCCAGCAGACGTTCATCAAGGCACTGATGGCACAGGTCAAGAGCGTCGGGGTGTTCACCAGCCCGGCCAAGCTCTACGACATCGCCGACACCGCCACCAAGGCCGTCACCACCGACACCGACCTCAACTCCGTCGGCGCTCTGACCGGCTTCGCCAAGACGCTCGGCGGCATAGGCGCCGACCACGTCCGCATGGTCACCCTGCCCGTGGAGTACGACAAGACGGACCCCGCCCGCGTGGTGCCGCTGGAGAAGCAGACCGCCGAGGTCTGGGACGCCCTGCGCCGGGACAAACCGATCCCCGCCTCCGCCGTCAAGGGCTCCGCCGGGGACAAGGGCGGCACCGGCGACTACCTGAAGTGACCGGCCGGACCGCTGTCGTACGGGGAATAGCCGCCGCGGCACCCCGGTTTTGGGAGATACGGCATGTCCTGGCAGACTTGACCGTCGGCCCCGGTTCACGTGAGGCAACCCGCACCACGACCCGGAGCGCTCCCGAACCTAGGAGAATCCCTTGAAGCGCGACATCCACCCGGAGTACGTCGAGACCCAGGTCAGCTGCACCTGCGGTGCCTCGTTCACCACCCGTAGCACGGTCGCCGGCGGCACCATCCGCGCCGACGTGTGCTCCGCGTGCCACCCGTTCTACACGGGCAAGCAGAAGATCATGGACACCGGTGGCCGCGTGGCCCGCTTCGAGGCCCGCTTCGGCAAGGCCGCCTCCGGCTCGGCCAAGAAGTAGCGACCCGCAAGGCGCCGGTTCCCGGTCGCCCCCGCGCAGGGGCGACCGGACCGGCGCTTTGTCGTCCAGGCCACGGACCCGGCCGGAGGTCCGGGGTGCCGCGGCCCGCGCCGCACCGCTGCCGGCGCCCAGGAACACCCAGTCAGCTAAGGAAGCCACGATGTTCGAGGCGGTCGAGGAACTGATCGGCGAGCACGCCGGTCTCGAAAAACGGCTGGCCGACCCCGCCGTCCACGCCGACCAGCGCGAGGCCATGCGCCTCAACAAGCGCTACGCGGAACTCACCCCCATCGTGACCACCTACCGCGACTGGAAGCGCACCGGCGAGGACATCGAGACCGCCAGGGAACTCGCCGCCGACGACCCCGACTTCGCCGACGAGGTCAAGGACCTCGACGCCCGCCGCGAGGAACTCACCGAGAAGCTGCGGCTGCTGCTCGTCCCGCGCGACCCCAGCGACGACAAGGACGTCATCCTGGAGGTCAAGGCCGGCGAGGGCGGCGAGGAGTCCGCGCTGTTCGCCGGCGACCTGCTGCGCATGTACCTGCGCTACGCCGAGCGCGTCGGCTGGAAGACCGAGATCCTCGACGCCAACGAGTCCGACCTCGGCGGCTACAAGGACGTCCAGGTCGCCGTGAAGACCAAGGGCGGCGGCGGGGCCACCGAGCCCGGCCAGGGCGTCTGGGCCCGGCTGAAGTACGAGGGCGGGGTGCACCGCGTCCAGCGGGTGCCCGCCACCGAGTCCCAGGGCCGCATCCACACCTCCGCCGCCGGCGTGCTCGTCACGCCCGAGGCCGAGGAGGTCGAGGTCGAGATCCAGGCCAACGACCTGCGCATCGACGTCTACCGCTCCTCGGGACCCGGCGGCCAGTCCGTCAACACCACCGACTCCGCCGTGCGCATCACCCACCTGCCCACCGGCATCGTCGTCTCCTGCCAGAACGAGAAGAGCCAGCTCCAGAACAAGGAGCAGGCACTGCGCATCCTGCGCTCGCGGCTGCTGGCCGCCGCCCAGGAGGAGGCCGAGCGGGAGGCGTCCGACGCCCGCCGCAGCCAGGTCCGCACGGTCGACCGCTCCGAGCGCATCCGCACCTACAACTTCCCCGAGAACCGCATCTCGGACCACCGGGTCGGCTTCAAGGCGTACAACCTGGACCAGGTGCTCGACGGCGAACTCGACCCCGTCATCCAGGCGTGTGTCGACGCCGACTCCGCGGCCAAGCTCGCCGCCGCCCAGTAATCCCGTAAGCACCGGCTGGAGGACCCCCGTGAACCTGCTGCTCGCAGAGGTGGCGCAGGCCACCCAGCGGCTGGCCGACGCCGGCGTGCCCTCACCACGCTTCGACGCCGAGGAGCTCGCCGCGCACGTCCACGGCGTCAAGCGCAGCCAGCTGCACACGGTCGCCGACGCGGACTTCGACGCCCGCTACTGGGAGGCCGTCGCCCGCCGCGAGGCCCGCGAACCGCTCCAGCACATCACCGGGCGCGCCTTCTTCCGGTACCTCGAACTCCACGTCGGACCGGGCGTGTTCGTGCCCCGGCCGGAGACCGAGTCCGTCGTCGGCTGGGCCATAGACGCGGTACGCGCCATGGACGTCGTCGAACCGCTCATCGTCGACCTGTGCACCGGCTCCGGCGCCATCGCCCTGGCCCTGGCACAGGAGGTGCCGCGCTCGCGCGTGCACGCCGTGGAACTGTCCGACGACGCCCTGACCTACGCGCGGAAGAACGTCGAGGGCAGCCGCGTCGTTCTCCATCACGGCGACGCGCTGACCGCGCTTCCCGAACTCGACGGCCAGGTCGACCTGGTCGTCTCCAACCCGCCGTACATCCCGCTGACCGAGTGGGAGTACGTCGCACCCGAGGCACGCGACCACGACCCCCAGCTCGCGCTGTTCTCGGGCGAGGACGGCCTGGACACGATCCGCGGCATCGAGCGGACCGCGCACCGGCTGCTGCGCCCCGGCGGCCTGGTCGTCATCGAGCACGCCGACACCCAGGGCGGCCAGGTGCCCTGGATCTTCGCCGAGGAACAGGGCTGGGCGGACGCGGCCGACCACCCCGACCTCAACAACCGGCCCCGCTTCGCCACCGCGCGCCGGGCGACGCCGTGACCCCGGCGTCCGACCCGCCCCACACACCCGAAACACCCGTTCCGTACGAGGAGGTCGTCCAGATGGCACGGCGATACGACTGCAGCGACGCGACCGACCGAGCCACCGGTCTGCGCGAGGCCGCGGCCGCCGTCCGCCGCGGCGAGCTGGTCGTGCTGCCGACCGACACCGTCTACGGCATCGGCGCCGACGCGTTCAGCGCCCAGGCCGTCGGGGACCTGCTGGAGGCCAAGGGCCGCGGCCGCGGCATGCCCTCCCCGGTCCTCGTCGGCTCCCCCAACACCCTGCACGGCCTGGTCACCGACTTCTCCGAGCAGGCGTGGGAACTCGTCGACGCGTTCTGGCCCGGCGCCCTCACCCTCGTCGCCACCCACCAGCCCTCGCTGACCTGGGACCTCGGCGAGACCCGCGGCACGGTCGCGGTCCGCATGCCGCTGCACCCCGTCGCGATCGAACTGCTCACCGAGTTCGGCCCGATGGCCGTCTCCAGCGCCAACCTCACCGGCCACCCCTCCCCGCAGGACTGCGACGCCGCCCAGGAGATGCTCGGAGACTCCGTCTCCGTCTACCTGGACGGCGGCCCCACGCCCGCCGCGGTGCCGTCCTCCATCGTCGACGTCACGGGCCGCATCCCGGTCCTGCTGCGCGAGGGCGCGCTCAGCGCGGAGGAGCTGCGCAAGGTGGTACCCGAGCTTGAGGTGGCCAATTGATGGCGCCTCCCGGGCGGGGCATAGCGGGCCCCGGCGACGGCGCCTTCCCCCCGTACGCCGCACCCCGCCTCCCCGCCGCGCAGGCCCCCTTCCGGGTCCTGCACGTCAGCACCGGCAATGTGTGCCGCTCGCCGATCACCGAGCGGCTGCACCGCCACGCCCTGGAGCTGCGGCTGGGCCCGGAGGCGAGCGGCGGGCTGGTCGTGGAGAGCGCCGGCACCTGGGGCCACGAGGGCGCCCCGATGGAGACGCACGCCGCGACGGTCCTCACCGACTACGGCGCCGACCCGGCCGGCTTCATCGGCCGGGAACTGCTCGACGAGCACGTCATCCGCGCCGACCTCGTCCTGACCGCCACCCGCGACCACCGCGCCCAGGTCATCTCCATGGGCCACTCCGCGGGACTGCGCACCTTCACCCTCAAGGAGTTCAACCGCCTGGTCCGGGCCATCGACCCGGCCACGCTGCCCGAACCCGACCCGCACCTGCCGTACGGCGGCCTCGCCGACCGCGCCCGCGCGCTGGTCGGCGCCGCCGCCGCGCTGCGCGGCTGGCTGCTGGCGCCCAACCCCGAGTCCGACGAGGTCCACGACCCGTACGGCGCCCCCATCACGTTCTTCCGGTCCATCGGCGACGAGATCAACCAGGCCCTCGACCCGGTCGTCACCGCCCTCACCGGAGTCCCGGCCCGCGCCTGACCCCTCGGGGCCCGGCGGGAGCGGCCCCGCCGCGCCACACCGCGCCCGAACGCCGCCGCGCGCCTACATTGGGACCAGGGCGTGCCCCGAGGACCGGGCCGGGCCCGCCGTGCGCGCGCGGAACCCGTACGCGCGCCGCCTCCCGGCCCCGCCCCGAGGACACGCCCCGCCCGTCCCGCACGAGGTCCGGAGCACGCC
>NZ_JCANQV010000286.1:0-6978 GCF_059553635.1 Candidatus Streptomyces philanthi | reverse complement strand
TACGCCCCGGAGCGCGGCCGCGGCCTCGACCTCCCCCGCGACCTGTGGGAACCGATGCGCGTCGGCACCGTTTTCGACCTCGCCTCGCTCACCAAACTCTTCACCGCCGTCGCCGCCCTCCAACAGGTCGAACGCGGCCGCCTCGCCCTCGACGACGAGGTCCGCGGCCAGCTGCCCGCCTTCGCCCCCGGCATCACCGTCCGCCGCCTCCTCGACCACACCTCCGGACTGCGCCCCGAACTGCCGCTGTACGAACGGCGGGGGCGCGCCGCCCAGCTGGCGCTGCTGTGGGAGGAGGCGGCGGCCCCCGAGGGAGTGCCGGGCGGCGCGTACCGCTACTCCGACCTCAACCTCATCGCCCTCCAGCTCATCCTGGAGAAGATCACCGGGGAGCGGCTGGACGTCCTCGTCCGCGACGGGATCACCGGCCCGCTGGGCATGGCCAGCACCTCCTACGGCCCGCTCGCGCCGCCCGGCGTCGCCGCCACGGAGGACCAGCGCCGGCCGTGGGCCAAGGCGGACCGCGGACTGCTGCGCGGTGAGGTGCACGACGAGAACGCCTGGGCCCTCGGCGGCGTCGCCGGGCACGCCGGCCTCTTCTCCACCGCCCAGGACCTGGCCGTCCTGTGCCGGACCCTGCTCAACGGCGGTACCTACGGCACCACCCGTGTCCTGGGGGAACGCGCTGTCGCCGCCCTGCTCGACCCGCCCGGCCTGGGCTTCGCCGTCGACCAGTCGTACTTCATGGGCGAACTCGCCGGACGCGGCGCCGCCGGGCACACCGGTTTCACCGGCACCAGCCTCGTCCTGGACCGCGCCAGCGACACCTTCCTCGTCCTGCTCGCCAACACCGTCCACCCGCGGCGGGCCAACGGGGGGAGCGGGCCGCGTGCGGCCGCCGCGACGTGTCTGGCGCGGGCTGTGGCGGGGACGGGGTGAGACGGTCGTCGGGCGCGGCGCGGGACGTCGCGGCCACCGGCTGCGGTGAAGTACGGGGCGCAACGGGCGGGCCCGTAAAATATTCCGGATGCACGACGAACTGCGCGCCGCCCTGGCGGGCCTGCTCGACGGCCTGCCGCCCACCCGGGCCACGCAGGCCGTGGAGCGGCTGATCGCCAACTACCGCGGCACCACCCCCACCGACGCCCCGGTTCTCCGCGACCGCGCCGATGTCGCCGCGTACGCCGCCTACCGGATGCCCGCGACGTTCGAGGCGGTACGCGCCGCCCTCGCCGCCTTCGCCGACCGGCTGCCCGACTGGTCGCCGGCCACCCACACCGACATCGGCGGCGGCACCGGCGCCGCGACCTGGGCCGTCGCCGCGACCTGGGACGCCGCCGCCCGCAGCACCGTCCTGGACTGGGCGCAGCCCGCCCTGGACCTCGGCCGCGAACTGGCCTCCGGGACGCTGCCCGGCACCGACTGGCGGCGCCAGGCGATCGGCGACGGTCTGACCGTCCCCGACGGCACGGACCTGGTCACCGTCTCGTACGTCCTGGGCGAGCTGACGCCGGACGACCGCCGTGCCGTGGTCGCCGCGGCCGCCGCCGCGCCCGCCGTCGTCCTCGTCGAGCCGGGCACCCCCGACGGCTACCTCCGCATCCGCGAGGCCCGCGACCAGCTGACCGCCGCCGGACTGCGGATCGTCGCCCCCTGCCCGCACGGCGAGACCTGCCCGATCACACCGGGCGAGGACTGGTGCCACGCCGCGGCCCGCGTCGCCCGCTCCTCCCTCCACCGCCGGGTCAAGGGCGGCTCCCTCCCGTACGAGGACGAGAAGTACAGCTACGTCGCCGCGACCTCCCTCCCCGCCTCCCCGGCCCCCGCCCGCATCCTCCGCAAACCCCTCATCCGCAAGGGCCAGGTCCTCCTCGACCTGTGCACCCCGAAGGACGGCCTGCACCGCACCACGGTCACCAAGCGCCAGGGCGAGGAGTACCGGGAGGCCCGGGGGGCGGCTTGGGGGGATGCGTGGGGGCGGGGGTAGCCGCGGGGCCGGGTGGCCCCCGCAACCGCGCGGAGACCACCCCGCCTTCACCCCTCCTTCTCCTCCCCACCCTTCCCCTTCCGCCCCTCCCGGAGCGTCCGGAGCAGTTCCCGGCGTTGGGTCTGCGCGTCCTGGTGGGCGCCGGGCGGGCCGCCGCGGCCGGTGCCGCGCAGAGCGCCCCGGGAGAGATTGCTGCGGGTGCCGCCCACGCCGAGCATTCCGCCTGACTTGCCCTTGCTCATGGGGTTCGTCCCTTCTGCTGACGTCGATGCTTACGGGGGCCAGGGGCCGGAGCCGCGGCGGCCGGTCGCGCCGACCGGGCGCCACGAATCAAGCGAGACGCTGCGTCTCACCCCCGACCGTCACCACCCTGAGCCGAGACGTATCGTCTTGTCAAGACGATACGTCTCGGCTCATCACGGACTAGACTTCCTCCATGGCCAACAAGACCGCGCCCGACGCCTCACGCCGCAGCGAACGTTCCCGGCGGGCGATCTTCGACGCCGCCCTCGCCCTCGTCGGGGAGGCCGGGTACGACAAGCTCACGATCGAGGGCATCGCCTCACGGGCCGGTGTCGGCAAGCAAACCATCTACCGCTGGTGGCCCTCCAAGGCGGCGGTCCTGCTGGACGCGTTCACCGAGGAGGCCGGTGATTCACTGGACGGTCTGCCGGACACCGGGGACCTGGCGGCGGACCTGAAGGCGGTGCTGCGGGCGACCGTCGACGAGTTCAACGACCCGGCGTTCCAGGCGCCCTACCGCGCGCTCGCGGCGGCGGGCGCCTGTGACGAGGAGTTGTCCCGCGCGTTCGTCTCCCGGCTCCTGGGGCCCGGCATCTCCCTCTACGCCGACCGGCTGCGGGCCGCCCAGGAGGCGGGCGGGATCGCGGCGGACGTCGACACCCGGATCGCCGCCGAGATGATGCTGGCGCCCCTCTCCCAGCGCTGGCTGATGCGCACCGGGGAGCTGTCCCACGACTTCACCGACACGCTCGTCGATCTGATGCTGCGCGCCGCGCGTCCGCAGGGCTGACGATGCCGCGCCGTGCGCCGCGGGGCCGTCCGGACCCCCTCATGGCACCTTGCCGGTGTTGGGGGGAAATGCCCGCGTCCGACGCGTGTTCTGGTACCCCGGATCCTCACAGCGGTCACCCCAGGCGCAGGATGGTGGCAGCATTGACCCCAGACCACCGCTCGAAGTGAGGGGATAGATGGAACGCAAGAGCAGGTTCTCCCAGTGGCTGCGCCGGCCGAAGAGCGGATCCGACGCCGGCGAGACGGACACGGGATCGGCGGCCGCCCGCGGCCGCGAGGACCTGCTGCTGGCGGCGGCCGACGCGGGTTTCCCCGTGGCCCCGGCCGCGCATCCGTCCGGCTACGGCTGTTCCTGTGAGCGCATCGGCTGTCCCACGCCCGGCCGGCACCCCGTCTCGTTCGGCTGGCAGACCGTCGCCACCGCCGACCGCGACAAGGTCGCCGCCTGGGTGCGCACCCTCCCGCAGGCCAATTTCGTCACCGCCACCGGCATCGCCCACGACGTCCTCGACGTGCCCGTGGAGGCAGGCCGCAGCGCCCTCGGGCGGATGGAGCAGGACGGCATCGCGGTGGGCCCGGTCACCCTCAGCGGCGCGGGGTTCGGCGACGGCCGGATGCTGTTCTTCACCGCCACCCGCGGCACCCCGGACGACGAGGACGAGTGGTGGCCCTGCGAACTGGACTGCCATCCCGAGACCCTTGACGAGCATCCCGGCCTGCGCTGGCACTGCCGCGGCAGCTACGTCCTGCTCCCGCCGTCCCGGCTCCCCGGCGACCAGCCCGACGTGACCTGGCTGCGCGGCCCCGAGCACCCGCTGCCCGACCCGCTGACGCTGCTGACGCCGCTCACCGACGCCTGCGCCGAGTACATCGACCGGGAACCCGACCACGAGACCGCCGCCTGGCCGATCGGCCGCTGACGGCGGTCCCCGCTACAGCGCCTTCGCCGAGGTCTTCGCCTCCAGCCGGCTCACGAAGACGATCCTGTCGGAGGAGCCCTTGGCCGGCACCTTCACCAACTGGCTCGACAGCGTCGTGAACGTCATCCGGCCCGTCTTCTTCACCGGGCCGTCCATGATCTCCCGGATCTGCGGCGAGATGTTGAGCGTCGACCCCTTCGAGAGGGTCTTCTGCTGGTGGTAGTAGGTCGCGAAGAACACCAGCGCGCCCCCGTCCTCCGTGCGCAGCGCGACGGGCGGGAAGCCGGCCGCCTGGTCCTCCCACTGGAGCCGTACGCCCGGACGCTCGGCGTTCTTGGCGCGTGAGGCCCGCCAGGCGTCGGTGTAGCGGCCGGGCGCGAAGAGGTCGCCGCGGCCGGTGGCGAGGTAGTCCGCGTAGCTGCGGCTGAGCTTGCCGGGGGCGACCGTCAGGCCCGCGTCGCCGCCGTCGGCGGGCACCGCCTCGGCGTAGCCGTCCTTGTCCGTGGCGAACCCGGAGAACTTCTCCGGCAGCGGCGTCATGTAGACCGCGCGCCACGGCGCGTCGAGCCCGTCCCGGCTGAACGCCAGCAACCAGTGCGTACCGGCGTCGGTGTTGACGGCGTCGGCGAGGAAGTACTTCGGCCAGCCCGCCTGCTTGGGCACCACGAACCGCGGGTCCTTGAGCTTCAGGGGGACGAAGTCCGGGTTGCCGCGCGGCTTCACGGCCCGCCGCATCTTCGTCTCGGCCTGGTCGATGCCGAGCAGCGCGCCCGCCTCGTACGACGGGTTGAGGTCCGGGTCGGACGTCCGGCCGGACCTGTTGAACCCGTCGACGAAGTGCTGGAGGGCCTTCTGGGCGTCAGCCCGCGTCACCGCCGGCAGCATCTCCCGCTCGCCGTGCACCGTCACGCAGCCGCTCAGTATCACCAGCGCCGCCGCCGCGGACATCAGTGTGGCGGGCACCCGGAACGGCGACCTGCGTGTCATGGGGCTCGGGCTCCTTCGGGGCGACCGGGGCGGACGCGGTGGCCGCCGGGGTGGCACGATTCGGCGCAACCCTACCGGGGGCGAGGAAGAACCCGAGAGTGGGGACCAGATACAGCGCCCACACCGTGACCTGAAGGACCGTCGGGTCCGGCTGGAAGTTGAAGACGCCCTTGAGGAGGGTGCCGTACCAGCTGTCGGCGGGGATCTGCTCGCTGATGTCGAACGCCTGGCTGGTCAGCCCCGGCAGGATGCCCGCCTCCTGGAGGTCGTGGAAGCCGTAGGCCAGGACGCCCGCGGCGACCACCACCAGCATCCCGCCGGTCCAGGTGAAGAACTTCGCCAGGTTGATGCGGACCGCGCCCCGGTAGAACAGCCAGCCCAGCGCGACCGCCGTCAGCAGGCCCAGCAGCGCGCCGACCAGCGGCCGGACGCCGTCCTGCGCGGACTGCGCCGCCGTCCAGATGAACAGCGCGGTCTCCAGGCCCTCACGGCCCACCGAGAGGAACGCGGTGACCACCAGCGCAGTGGTGCCCATCGCCAGCGCCGCGTCCAGCTTGCCGTGCAGCTCCTTCTTCAAGTGCCGCGCGGTGCGCCGCATCCAGAAGACCATCCAGGTCACCAGGCCCACCGCGATGATCGACAGGGAGCCGCCCAGCGCCTCCTGCGCCTGGAACGTCAGCGTCTGCGAACCGAACTGGAGGGCCGCGCCGAACGCCAGCGACAGCACCACCGCGAGGGCGATGCCCGTCCACACCGGGCGCAGCGCCTCGCGCCGGCCGGTCTTGACCAGGTAGGCGATGAGGATGCAGACGACGAGGCTGGCCTCCAGCCCCTCGCGCAGACCGATCAGGTAGTTGCCGAACACGTCGGTTCCTTCCCTTCCTTCAGGTTGTGCAGATGGTTGACGTGGACGGACGACCGGGCGGCCCGGCGCGGCCGGGGGTCAGGCGAACAGCGCCCGGCCCCACCAGTCGCCGGCCGGGCCGACACCCGGCGGCACCGCGAAGACCGCCGAACCGACGTGCTGGATGTACTCGTTGAGCGCGTCGTGCCGCGCGAGCTTCTGCTGGAGCGGTACGAAGCCGTGGCGGACGTCGCGCTGGTAGGCGAGGAAGAAGAGGCCCGCGTCCAGCCGGCCGAGCCCGTCGGTGCCGTCGGTGAAGGAGTAGCCGCGGCGCAGGATGTGGATACCGCCGTTGGCGTCCGGGTGCGCCAGGCGGACGTGCGCGGTGGGCAGCATCGACGGCAGGTGCGGCGCGTCCCGCTCGTGCTTCTTGCCGACCGGCGCGCCCTCGGCCTTGTCCCGGCCGAAGACCTCCTCCTGCTCCTTGAGCGAGGTACGGTCCCAGGTCTCGATGTGCATCCGGATGCGGCGGGCGACGAGGTACGAGCCGCCGGCCATCCAGGAGGCGCCGCCCTTGACGTCCTTGTCCGACACCCACACATGCTTGTCCAGGCCGGCGGTGTCGTCGCCGGACAGGTTGTGGGTGCCGTCCTTGAAGCCGAACATGTTGCGCGGCGTCTGCGCGTCCGGTGTCGTCGACGAGGTCTTGCCGAAGCCCAGCTGGGACCAGCGGATCGCGACCTTGCCGAAGCCGATGCGGGCCAGGTTGCGGATCGCGTGCACCGCGACCTGCGGGTCGTCCGCGCACGCCTGGACGCACAGATCGCCGCCGCTGCGGGCCGGGTCGAGGTTGTCGCCGGGGAACTGCGGCAGGTCGACCAGCGCGTCGGGCCGCCGGGAGCGGAGGCCGAACCGGTCCTTGCCCTTCTTCTCGAACAGGGTCGGGCCGATGCCGAAGGTCAGGGTCAGCCGGGACGGGGGCAGGCCCAGCGCCTCACCGGTGTCGTCCGGCGGCGCCTCGGGGAGCCCGCCGACCGCGCCGTCACCGACCGCGTCGCCCGCCGTCATCCGCTCCGCCGCCCGCGTCCACTCCTTGAGCAGCGCGATCAGCGCGTCGCGGTCGTCGGTGGTGACGTCGAAGGCGGCGAAGTGCAGCCGGTCCTGGACGGCGGTGGCGATGCCCGCCTGGTGCCTTCCGCGGAACG
>NZ_JCANQV010000285.1:0-6981 GCF_059553635.1 Candidatus Streptomyces philanthi | reverse complement strand
TCGGCGCCGCGGCCGCCGCCCGGCAGACCTGCCCCGAGGCGTACGCCACCACCGGGTGACGGCCGGGCCGCCCGCGAGGCGCGGCGTCACCCCGTACGCCGCGCCGCTGCCCTCAGCCGTCCGCCCCCACCCGGTACAGCACCGTGCCGTGGGCCGGTACGACCGCGGTGACCGTGCCGGTGGTGTGCCCGTCGCGGTGCTGCCACAGGTCGCGGAGGCGGTAGCGGGAGGACGCGGGGAGGCCGAGCGCGGTGGCGGTGGTGGTGAGGCGCCGGGGCTCGTCGGTCTCGTTGAAGAGGGCGACCGCGCGGTCGCCGTCCGCCAGGCGTTTGACGAGGGTCCAGCGCCCCTCGGTGGAGGCGAGGACCGTCGCCTGGTGGCCGGCCGGGTCCTGGTCGAGGGCGATCACGTCCTTGTTGCCGAGGACGGTGAGCGTCGACGCGGAGGCCCGGCGCAGGTCGGTGCCGATCAGCAGGGGCGCGGACATCATCGCCCAGAGGGAGAAATGACTGCGGTACTCGGTGTCGGTCATGCCGCCGTTGCCGACCTCCAGCATGTCCGGGTCGTTCCAGTGCCCGGGGCCCGCGTACGGCGCCAGCGGGAGGTTCTGCTTGGCGAGGGAGAGCATGCTCTGCCAGGAGTCGCCGATGTCGCCGGTGGTGCGCCAGAGCTGGCCCACGTCCCGGGCCCATTCCCACGGCGCGTTCTCGCCCCATTCGCAGATGCTGTAGACGATGGGGCGGCCGGTCGCGCGGAGCGCGTCGCGCATAGTGAGATAGCGCTGTTTCGCGTCCACACCCTGGTTGTTGCAGTTGTCGTACTTGAGGTAGTCCACGCCCCATTCCGCGAACTGCCGGGCGTCGGATGTCTCGTGGCCCAGCGCTCCGGGAAAGCCCGCCGGGTTGCAGGTCTTGGTTCCCGCGCTGGTGTAGATGCCGAACTTGAGGCCCTTGGAATGGACGTAGTCGGCCACCGCCTTGATGCCGTGCGGAAAGCGTCCGGGGTCCGGTACGAGTTGTCCTTCGGGGTCCCGTTCGGGAAGTGCCCAGCAGTCGTCGAGATTGATGTACCGGTATCCCGCGTCCTTGAGCCCTTTGGCGAGGAAGAGGTCGGCGATGTCCTTGACCATTTTCTCGTTGAATTCCGCCCGGCACTGGGTGGAGTTCCAGTTGTTGAAGCCCATCGGAGGAGTGGCGGCGAGGGGGCCGGGCACGCCGGCCGCCGGGGCGGGGACCGCCGCGGCGCAGAGCAGGGCGGCGGACAGGGCCGCGGCGAACGCCCCGCGGCGGCGCCGGGGAAAGCGGGGAGAGGGCAGGCGCATCGTCACGTTCTCCGTCCTCGTGCGAGGTGTCCGGGAGTCATGTGCCGGTCAGGAACGGGTAGGCGGGTGCACACGGTAGAGCGTGACGCACCATGCCGGAAGAGGGGGACGAGTGCGCGTGTGCCGGCCCGGGACCCTTCCGCGGGCGCCGTCCGCGGCGGCCCGCGCGCTGTCCGGCGGGGGAGCGCCGGCCCCTTTCGCGGGGCGGTGCGGGCATCCGCCGGACCGTTCCGCATTCCGCGGCCCCCGGCCCGTCCGGAGGGGCCTTCCGGGGTCCTTTCCGGAACTCCGGTGGGCCGCCGTCATATGCGTACGGCGGGGTGCTCCGTCCTGCGGTGCGAAGGGGGTTTCGGTGCCGGAGGCTTTGGGGAGCGCACCGTCATGCGCGCCGTCCCCGGCCGCGGCGGCCCGCGATCTGGAGCCTTGTCGTGACAGGGTGAGGCGGGCAACTCACCTGGGTTCTAGGGAAGAGGGGAAACCGTGATCGTCTGGCTGAACGGCACGTTCGGTGCGGGCAAGACCACAGCGGCTCAAGAATTGCTCGACCTGCTCCCCGGAAGCACGCTCTACGACCCGGAACTCCTCGGTGACGGACTGCGGATGATGCTGCCGGCCAAGCGGCTGGAGGAGCTCGACGACTACCAGGATCTGGCGGCCTGGCGGCGATTGGTCGTGGACACCGCGGCGGCGCTGCTCACCGAGGTGCCGGGCCCGCTGGTGACGCCCATGACCCTGCTCCGCCAGGAATACCGCGACGAGATCTTCGGCGCGCTCGCGGCCCGCCGGATACCGGTACGGCATTTCGTCCTCCATGCGGAGGAAACGATCCTGCGCGCGCGCATAGCCCACCGCGAGCAGGCCGCGCCGCCCGGGGACGCGGACGCCGCTTCGGTACGCCGCTGGTGCCTGGCCCACCTCGCCCCGTACGCCGAGGCGCTGACCTGGCTCAAGGACGACGCGCACCTCGTGGACACCGCCCGGCTCACCCCCCGGCAGACCGCCGAGTACGTCGCCGAGGCGGTCCGCGACGGCGTCGGTGACTGCGCCATCGTGCAGACCCCGGAACCGACCGCGGAGACCCTCGCCGCCGGCGTCCTCCTCTTCGACGACGAGGACCGTGTACTGCTCGTCGACCCCACGTACAAGCCCGGCTGGGAGTTCCCCGGCGGCATCGTCGAACGCGGGGAATCCCCTTCCCAGGCCGGGATACGCGAGGTCGTCGAGGAACTGGGCATACGGCTCCCGCGCGTCCCCCGGCTCCTCGTCCTCGACTGGGAGGCACCCCAGCCGCCGGGCTTCGGCGGTCTGCGGCTGCTGTTCGACGGCGGCCGGCTCACCCGCGACCAGATCGGCGAACTCCTGCTGCCCGGCACCGAACTGCGCGCCTGGCGCTTCGCCACCGAGGCCGAGGCCGAACGGATGCTGCCGCCGGTGCGCTGGAACCGGCTGCGCTGGGCCCTGCGCGCCCGGGAACAGGGCCGCCCGCTCCTGCTGGAGGCCGGCGTCCCCACCGGCTGACCCCGCGGCGGGGCGGCCGGGCGCGGCCCGGCCGCCGTCCGCGTCAGGCCCGGCTGCGCGCGTACCGCTGGAGGAACAGCGCCTCGGCCAGCGACAGCCGCTCCAACTCCTCGGGCGACACGCTCTCGTTGACGGCGTGGATCTGCGCCTCCGGCTCGCTGAGCCCGATCAGCAGGATCTCCGCCTCCGGGTAGAGCGCCGCCAGGGTGTTGCACAGCGGGATCGAACCGCCCATCCCGGACGTCTGCATCTCCGTCCCGTCGTACGCCTCACGCATCGCCGACGCCATCGACGCGTACGCCGGGCTGGTGGTGTCCGCCCGGAACGGCTGGCCCTGGCCGACCTGCTCGACGGTGACGTGCGCGCCCCACGGGGCGGCGTCCTCCAGGTGCGCGGTGAGCAGCCGTGTCGCCTCGGCCGCGTCGGTGCCCGGCGGCACCCGCAGGCTCACCAGCGCCCGCGCGCCCGCCTGCACCGAGGGGGTCGCGCCGACGACGGGCGGGCAGTCGATGCCCAGCACCGTCACCGCGGGCCGCGCCCAGAGCCGGTCCGCGATCGTCCCGCCGCCGACGAGCCCGACACCGTCGAGCACCTTGGCGTCCTCGCGGAACTCCTCCTCCGGGTACTGGAGGCCCTCCCAGGACGCGTCCGCGGCCAGGCCCCGGACCGTCGTCGAACCGTCCTCGGCCCGCAGCGAGTCGAGTATCCGGATCAGCGCCGCCAGGGCGTCCGGGGCCGCGCCGCCGAACTGACCGGAGTGCAGATTGCCCTCCAGGGTGTCGACCTGGACGCGTACCAGCGTCATCCCGCGCAGCGTCGCGGTCACCGTCGGCAGGCCGACCCGGAAGTTGCCGGTGTCGCCGATCACGACGGCGTCCGCCGCCAGCAGCTCCGGGTGCGCCTCGGCGTAGCGCTCCAGGCCGCCGGTGCCCTGCTCCTCCGACCCCTCGACGATCACCTTGACGCCGACCGGGACGCCACCGTGCTCCTTGAGGGCCCGCAGCGCCGTCAGATGCATGATCAGGCCGCCCTTGCAGTCGGCCGCGCCGCGCCCGTACCAGCGGCCGTCGCGCTCGGTCAGCTCGAACGGCGGGGAGAGCCACGCGGACTCGTCCAGCGGGGGCTGCACGTCGTAGTGCGCGTACAGCAGGACGGTCGGCGCGCCCGCCGGGCCGGGCAGGTAACCGTAGACCGAGCGGCTGCCGTCCGGGGTGTCCAGCAGCGCCACGTCCTCGAAGCCCTCGGCCCGCAGCGCCCCGGCGACCCAGTCGGCCGCGGCCTCGCACTCGGCCGGCGGGAACTGCGCCGGGTCGGCCACCGACCGGAAGGCCACCAGCTCGGTCAGTTCGGCCAGGGCCCGGGGCTGCAGCGCGGCGACGGTGCGCGCGAGCGGGCTGTCAGACATGGAACGCTCCTTGTGGGCGCGGCGTTGGACATACGGAACGTCCGGCGGCGCGGCGCCGGACGGGCCGGACGTACGGGCGTGGATGCCCCCGATCTTCCCACAGGCGGTCGCCGCGAGACCGGCCCGTAGGATGCGGGCGGTAGGCGCACCAGCCATCGAACGGGAGCAGCAGTACAGGTGAGCAGCGAGCAGGCAGCCGAGGGCAACCAGCAGATGTGGGACGTCGTGGTGGTGGGCGCGGGGCCGGCGGGCGCCTCCGCCGCGCACGCGGCGGCGTGCACGGGACGCCGTGTGCTCCTCCTGGAGAAGGCGGAACTGCCCCGTTACAAGACCTGCGGCGGCGGCATCATCGGCCCCTCCCGCGACGCCCTGCCGCCCGGGTTCGAGCTGCCGTTGCGCGACCGCGTCCACGCGGTGACGTTCACCCTCAACGGCCGGCTGACCCGCACCCGGCGCTCCCGGTCCATGCTGTTCGGGCTGGTCGACCGGCCCGAGTTCGACGCCGCGCTCGTCGCGTCCGCCGAGAAGGCGGGCGCCACGGTCCGTACGGGCGTCTCCGTCGCCCGTGTCGAGCAGCACGGCACCGCGGTGCCCGACCGCCGCACCGTCGCCGTCGTCCTGGGCGACGGTGAGGTGGTGCTGGCGCGCGCCGTGGTCGGCGCGGACGGCAGCGCGGGCCGGATAGGCGCGCATGTCGGGGTGAAGGCCGGGCAGGTCGACCTCGGGCTGGAGGCGGAGATCCCGGTGCCGCCGACCGTCGCCGAGGACTGGGCTGGCCGGGTGCTCCTCGACTGGGGCCCGATCCCCGGCAGCTACGGCTGGGTCTTCCCCAAGGGCGACACCCTCACCGTCGGGGTGATCTCCGCCCGCGGCGAGGGCGCGGCGACCAAGCGGTATCTGGAGGACTTCATCGGCCGCCTCGGGCTGGCGGGCTTCGAGCCGCGCATCTCGTCGGGGCATCTGACGCGGTGCCGGACCGACGACTCGCCGCTGTCCCGCGGCCGGGTCCTGGTCTGCGGTGACGCGGCGGGGCTGCTGGAGCCGTGGACGCGCGAGGGCATCTCGTTCGCGCTGCGCTCGGGGCGGCTCGCGGGGGAGTGGGCGGTCCGGGTCGCCGAGGCACACGACGCGGTGGACGCCCGCCGCCAGGCCCTGAACTACGCCTTCGCCATCAAGGCGGGCCTCGGTGTGGAGATGGGGGTCGGGCGGCGGCTGCTCGCCGTCTTCTCCCGCCGCCCCGGGCTGATGCACGCCGCCGTCACCGGCTTCCGTCCGGCGTGGAACGCCTTCGCGAAGATAACCCGCGGTACGACCACGCTGGCCGAAGTGGTGCGCACCCACGGGGTGGCGCGCCGTGCGCTGGAGCGCCTCGACCGGGGGTGAGGCCGGCGCGGACGCGGGCCCGGGGGCGGCGGTGTGCCGGTCCCGGGCCCGTCGCGTTCCTCAGACGCCGCCCTTCTCCTGCCACAGTCCGAGCAGTTCGGTGTCGCCCTCGGCCGTGAGGCCGTGCCACGGCAGGCGGTTCCACAGCGCGAGGTACAGCGCCTCGGCCGGGCCCTCGACCGTGCAGTCGGCCCCGGGGCCCGCCGGGTCCGTGGGGGCCGTGCGCGGCGGGGCCTCGGACAGGCGCACCGTCCAGTCGGCGCCGGGCGTGTCCGTCGCGCGCAGCCGCAGCGTCCTGGGGACGTCGGTGCGCAGGCGGCTGCGCTCGCGGGCGTGGAAGCCGGTGAGGAGTTCCTCGATGCCGTCGGCGGCGAAGGTGCGGGGCAGGGGCGTGAGGGGGGTGCCCGCCGCCTGCTGCGCGTCCACACGGTGCACACAGGTCTCGTGCGCCTGACGCCGTGCCCAGAAGGCGAGCGGGGTGGTGGCGGTGTCCAGGAACGTCCAGGCCGCCAGGTCCCGCGGGGCGTTGTGCAGGGCCACCACGAGGTGGTGGTGGCCGTCGCGGAACCACGGGACGAGTTCCGCGTCGGACAGCCGCGGTTCCTCCGGGAAGGGCGCGGGGTGGCCGGCGCCCCGGGTCACGAACTCCGCGGCCCAGCGGTGGACGCGGCCGATGTGGGTGACCAGATCGCGCATGGTCCACTCCGGGCACGAGGGGACCGCCGCTCCGGGACCGGCCTCCTCCGCGGCCTCGGCGAGCAGGGCGCCGTCCAGTCGCAGTGTTTCGACGTGCTTGCTGATCTCCATGACGTCGAGTCTGCCAGCCGCGGCGCCACCGTCCGGGCAGGGGCGGACGGGTGGACGGAATGGCCCCTCGCGCCGGGAATGGTGTGACCGGAGCGGGGCGCGGGACCGGCAGAATGTGCACGAGGGCGCCCGAAAGAGCGGGCCACGTTTTGTTCAGCGTGGGTACAAAGCCAGAATGGGGACGTGACCCAGACTCGGACAACCAGGCTGGAGCGGGGCCGCGGTGCCCTCGGCCCCGCGCTGGAGCTCGTACACACCGGACGCGCGCCCACCCGGGCGGTCCTGACCTCGGAACTCGGCGTGACCCGGGCGACCGCGGGCGCCGTCGCCGCCGAACTGGAGGCCCTCGGCCTGATCACCGTCGACTCCCGGCCGACCGCGTCCGCGGGGTCCCAAGGACGGCCCTCCCACCGGCTGTTCGTCGACGAGAACGGCCCGGTGGTGCTCGCCGTCCAGATCCACGCCGACGGCTTCCGCGTCGCCCTCGTCGGCCTCGGCGGCCGCATCGTGGCCACCGCCACCGGATGCGGCACCGTCCCCGCCGACC
>NZ_JCANQV010000284.1:0-7027 GCF_059553635.1 Candidatus Streptomyces philanthi | reverse complement strand
TTGCGGCCCGTACGGTAGTCCCGCAGCCGCCAGCCCTGCTCCCTGGCGTGCTTGCGCAGCCGGTTGTCGGGGTTGATCGCGTACGGGTGCCCGACCAGCGAGAGCATCGGGATGTCGTTCGCGGAGTCGCTGTAGGCGGCGCAGCGCGACAGGTCCAGGCCCTCGGCGGGGGGGAGCGCGCGCACCGCCTCCGCCTTCGCCGGGCCGTGCAGCGGCTCGCCGACCAGCTTGCCCGTGTAGACCCCGCCGACGGACTCGGCGACGGTGCCCAGCGCGCCGGTCAGCCCGAGCCGCCGGGCGATGATCGTCGCGGTCTCCACGGGCGCGGCCGTGACCAGCCAGACCTTCTGTCCGGCGTCGAGGTGGGCCTGGGCGAGGGCGCGGGTGCCCGGCCAGACGCGCTCGGCCATGTACTCGTCGTAGATCTCCTCGCCGATGGACATCAGCTCGGAGACGCGGTGGCCCTGGACGATGGACAGGGCGCTGTTGCGGACGTCGGTCATGTGGTCCGGGTTCTCCGAACCGGCGAGCCGGAAGTAGATCTGCTGCCAGGCGAAGCGGGCCAGCTCGCGCTTGTGGAAGAACTGCCGCTTGTACAGGCCGCGGCCGAAGTGGAAGAGGGAGGCGCCCTGCATCACGGTGTTGTCGAGGTCGAAGAAGGCGGCGGCGGTGGTGTCCCCGGCGACGGGGAACTCCGGCTCCTTGCCCTTCTCCTCGGCGGGCGGCGTCTCCTGCGACGTCTTGCGGGCGGCCTCGGCCGCGGCCTCGCCGGCCAGCACGCTGCGCGCGGTGGCGGGTCGTCGGTGGCGGCCGAACCAGCCCGTGGGGAAGAGCGTCCCGAGGGGGGTCCTCTCGGGGCGGGGTGCGGACGACGGGCGGGCCATACGGCTAGCGTAGCCAGTTTGTTCGGTGCTTCCGGTTACGGCCTTGTGTCGGACGGGGCCGGGCCGGTTCACCGGGCGGTTACAGGCTGTCCGGCGGAGTGGGAGCGGAAGGGGCGCGCGCTCTCGCTCGTACGCCCCGGCGCGTGCGCCACCGGGCGGCACCCGCCGGACGCGCGCAACCGGCGTGGTCACGCCCCTAGAGCCGCCCGCAGCCGCTTGGGGTCCACCCGCCAGAAATCGTGCTGGGCGCCGTCGACGAGAACGACCGGAATCTGCTCCCAGTACTTGCGGTACAGCTCGGCGTCCTCGGTGATGTCCTTCTTCTCCCAGGAGGCGCCGGTCTCCGCGCAGACCGTCTCGATCACGGCCTGGGCGTCGTCGCACAGATGGCAGCCGGGCTTGCCGATCAGGGTGACCGTCCGGTCAGCGGGGCTCTTGCGGGGGGTGCGGCTGAACGCGCCGAAGGAGGGGGCCATACCGCCCATTGTGCCCGGCCCTCCGACGGCTCTCCGGGGCCCCTCGCAGCGGTGCCCGGACCCCTGTCGTCGACTACGATCGATGGGCGATTTGTAGGTTTCCGGGGGATATGGCGGTGAGGAGTGAGGGCGCGTGCTCCCCTGGGGCCCGCAAGGCGTGGGTAAACGGTGTGACCTGGGAGTTGGTTCCAGGAAGAGGCGGAAAGCGTGCGTGACACCGATCACTTTGACCGGGCAAAACGGACACCATCTTTGTGCACGCGTTCACAAAGACATAGCCTGCAAAGGACAGGGCGGTCGGGTCGCATACGGCCGCCCGCAGCCCCGCTCTACCCGCAGGAGCACCGTGGCAACTGGCCGAAATCACCGACCGGCGACCCGAAGCCGAGGCATTCCCGAGGCCACGGTCGCCCGGCTCCCGCTGTATCTGCGCGCACTGACCGCGCTCTCCGAGCGCTCGGTCCCCACGGTCTCCTCCGAGGAACTCGCCGCAGCGGCCGGGGTCAACTCCGCCAAGCTGCGGAAGGACTTCTCCTACCTCGGTTCCTACGGGACCAGGGGCGTCGGCTACGACGTGGAGTATCTCGTCTACCAGATCTCCCGGGAACTGGGGCTCACCCAGGATTGGCCGGTTGTCATCGTCGGCATCGGTAACCTCGGCGCCGCGCTCGCCAACTACGGCGGCTTCGCCTCCCGCGGCTTCCGCGTCGCCGCGCTGATCGACGCCGACCCCGCCATGGCCGGCCGCCCCGTCGCCGGCATCGCCGTCCAGCACACCGACGAGCTGGAGGACATCATCCGCGGCAACGGCGTCTCGATCGGCGTCATCGCCACGCCGGCCGGCGCCGCCCAGCAGGTCTGCGACCGCCTCGTCGCCGCCGGCGTCACCTCGATCCTCAACTTCGCGCCCACCGTCCTGTCCGTCCCCGACGGCGTCGACGTGCGCAAGGTCGATCTCTCCATAGAACTGCAGATCCTCGCCTTCCACGAGCAGCGCAAGGCCGGCGAGGAACTGGTGTCGGAGGGCCTCCCGGCCGCCGAGGTGGCCCGCGCCGCGGTCGCCGCCGCCGACACCGACCGCAAGGGACCCGACGGGGACGTGCCCGCCGTGATGCCGGCATGAGCCTTCTCGTCGTGGGACTGAGCCACCGCACCGCCCCGGTGAGCGTGCTGGAGCGGGCCGCCCTCGTGCCCGAGGAACGCGGCCGGCTGCTCCAGGCCACCGTCTCGGCCGAGCCCGCCACCGAGGCCACGGTGCTCTCCACCTGCAACCGCATCGAGCTGTACGCCGACGTCGACAAGTTCCACGCCGGCGTCGCCGAGCTGTCCACCCTCCTCGCCCGCCACGGCGGCGCCGACCTGGACGAGCTGACCCCTTACCTCTACGTCCACTACGAGGACCGCGCCGTCCACCACCTCTTCTCGGTGGCCTGCGGCCTGGACTCGATGGTCGTCGGCGAGGGCCAGATCCTCGGGCAGATCAAGGACGCGCTCGCCGTCGCCCAGCGCCACCACACCGCCGGGCGGCTGCTCAACGACCTCTTCCAGCAGGCGCTGCGGGTCGGCAAGCGCGCCCACAGCGAGACCGGCATCGACAAGGCCGGCCAGTCGCTCGTCACCTTCGGCCTGGAACAGCTGGCCGGCGGTCCGGACGTCGGCACCTGGGCCAAGGGCAAGCGCGCCCTGGTCATCGGCGCCGGATCGATGTCGTCGCTGGCCGCGACCACCCTCGCGCGCGCCGGTGTCGCCGAACTGGCGGTCGCCAACCGCACGGTCGAGCGGGCCGAGCGGCTGACCACCACCCTCGCGGAGCAGTTCGGCACGGGCCTCGCCGAACCGGGCGGCCACGCGCCCTCCGCCGGCCTGCGTGCCCGCGCCGTCACCATGTCCGCCGTCGCCGGGGAACTGGCCGCCGCCGACATCGTCGTCTCCTGTACCGGCGCGACCGGTCTGGTGCTCGACGCCGGGACGGTCGCCGCCGCCCGCGCCGGGCGCGACGCGGACCTGGCGCTGCTCGACCTCGCGATGCCGCGGGACGTCGACGCCGCCGTCCACCGCCTCGACGGCGCCCGCCTCGTCGACATCGAGACCCTCGCCGACGCCTCCGCCGACGCCCCCATGGCCGCCGACGTCGACTCCGTGCGCGGCATCGTCTCCGACGAGGTCGCCGCGTTCGGCGCCGCGCAGCGCGCCGCGCACATCACCCCGACCGTGGTCGCCCTGCGGACCATGGCCGCCGATGTCGTCGCCGGCGAGATCGCGCGGCTCGACGGCCGGCTCCCCGATCTGGACGACAAGCAGCGCGCGGAGATCACCCAGACCGTCCGCCGGGTCGTCGACAAGCTCCTGCACGCGCCCACCGTGCGGGTCAAGCAGCTCGCCAGTGAGCCCGGTGGCGCCGGGTACGCGGACGCGCTGCGGGAACTCTTCGACCTCGACCCCCAGACGGTCGCCGCCGTCAGCCGGGCCGACGTACGGTCCGCCGACGTCCCGGCCGGGGCACGGGGCGGCCGGAACGATGCAGCACGGGAGCGGGCATGACCGACAGCACCACCGGAGCACTGCGGCTGGGCACCCGCCGCAGCAAGCTCGCCATGGCCCAGTCCGGGCACGTCGCCGAGGCGGTGCGCCGGGTCACCGGTCGCCCCGTCGAACTGGTGGAGATCACCACGTACGGCGACACCTCCCGTGAGCACCTGGCACAGATCGGCGGCACGGGCGTCTTCGTCTCGGCGCTGCGTGACGCGCTGCTGGACGGCGCGATCGACTTCGCCGTCCACTCCCTCAAGGACCTGCCGACCACCCAGCCCGACGATCTCACCCTCGCCGCCGTCCCGGTGCGCGAGGACCCGCGCGACGCGCTGATCGCCCGCGACGGCCTGACCTTCGCGCAGCTGCCCGACGGCGCCCGCGTGGGCACCGGCTCGCCGCGGCGCATGGCCCAGCTCAACGCCTGGGCGCGGGCGCTGGGCCGCCGGGTGGAGACCGTCCCGATCCGGGGCAACATCGACACCCGTCTCGCCTTCGTCGAGAACGGCGAGCTGGACGGCGTCGTCCTGGCCGCCGCCGGACTCAACCGGCTCGGCCGGCTCGGCGAGGCGACGGAGCTGCTGTCGCCCGACCTGGTTTTGCCCGCCCCCGGCCAGGGGGCACTGGCCGTCGAGTGTGCCGCGGCCAACGCGGACCTCGCCGCCCGGCTCGCCGAGCTCGACGACCCGGGCACCCGGGCCGCCGTGACCGCCGAGCGTTCCCTGCTCGCCGCCCTGGAGGCCGGCTGTTCCGCGCCCGTGGGCGCGTTGGCCGACGTGCGGGTCGATGAGCAGGCTGTCACCGAACTGCGCCTGCGCGGTGTCGTCGGGACTCCCGACGGCAGTGCGCTGGTGCAGCTGTCCACCACCGGGCACGTACCCGCGTCTCCCGGCGATCTCGCGACCCCCCTGCGCATGGGCCGTGAACTCGCCGCCGAGATGCTCGCCAAGGGTGCGGCCGGTCTTATGGGGGAGCGAGCACTTTGAACCCCACCGCCCCGAACCACTCCGCCACCGGCCAGGTCACCTTCCTCGGTGCCGGGCCGGGAGACCCCGGTCTGCTGACGTTGCGTGCCGTCGAGGCGCTGGCCCAGGCGGACGTGCTGATCGCCGACCCGCAGGTGCTGGACGTCGTCCGTGCGCACGCCCGCGCACAGGTGGACACACCGTTGCAGGCCACGGCTGACGAGGCGTCAATCCCCGCCGACGTCCCCCCGCTTCGGGACACCGCCAATCTTGTCATGGGGGCCGCGCGCTCCGGCAAGCGGGTGGTCCGCGCGGTCACCGGTGACCCCGGCCTCGACGGCAATGTCGCCGAGGAGATGCTGGCGTGCGCCGCCGAGGGCATCGTCTTCGAGGTCGTGCCGGGTATCGCCGCGGCCGTCGGCGTCCCCGCGTACGCCGGTGTGCCGCTGCGGGACGCGGAGGGCACCGACGTCCGGTTCGTCGACGCCCGCTGCGCCGACGACCGCTGCTGGGCCGAACTGGGCGGCAGCGACGCGACGGCGGTGGTCTCCACCACCCTCGACTCGGTGGCCGCGGCCGCCGGCGAGCTGGTGGCCGCCGGCCGCAAGCCCGACACCCCGATGACCGTCACCGTCGCCGGCACCACCACCCGCCAGCGCACCTGGACGGCGACCCTCGGGTCGGTCGCCCAGGTCCTCAAGGCCGCCAAGGTGCTGCCGTCGCCCGACGGGGGCCAGCCGGTCATAGCCGTGGTCGGCGAGCGCAGCGCGGCCGCGCAGCGCGACCAGCTGTCCTGGTTCGAGTCCAAGCCGCTGTTCGGCTGGAAGGTGCTCGTCCCGCGGACGAAGGAGCAGGCCGCGTCGCTCTCCGACCAGCTCGTCTCGTACGGCGCGGTGCCGCACGAGGTCCCGACGATCGCCGTCGAGCCGCCGCGCACCCCGCAGCAGATGGAGCGGGCCGTCAAGGGCCTGGTCACCGGCCGCTACGAGTGGATCGCCTTCACCTCGGTCAACGCCGTCAAGGCGGTCCGGGAGAAGTTCGAGGAGTACGGACTCGACGCCCGCGCGTTCGCCGGCATCAAGGTCGCCGCGGTCGGCGAGCAGACCGCCAAGGCCCTGATCGCCTTCGGCGTGAAGCCCGACCTCGTCCCGTCCGGCGAGCAGTCCGCCGCCGGCCTCCTGGAGGACTGGCCGCCCTACGACCCGGTCTTCGACCCGATCGACCGCGTCTTCCTGCCGCGCGCCGACATCGCCACCGAGACGCTGGTGGCGGGCCTGATCGAACTGGGCTGGGAGGTCGACGACGTCACCGCCTACCGGACCGTCCGCGCCTCGCCGCCCCCGGCCGAGACCCGCGAGGCGATCAAGGGCGGCGGCTTCGACGCGGTCCTCTTCACGTCCTCGTCGACGGTGCGCAACCTCGTCGGCATCGCCGGCAAGCCGCACAACGTCACCGTGATCGCCTGCATCGGCCCGGCCACCGCCAAGACCGCCGAGGAACACGGCCTGCGGGTGGACGTCCTGTCCCCCGAACCGTCGGTCCACAAGCTGGCCGAGGCCCTCGCCGACTTCGGCGCCGCCCGCCGCGACGCCGCCGTCGAGGCGGGGGACCCGGTGACGCGGCCGAGCGAGCGGCGACCGGGGTCGCGGCGGCGGGCGCGCAGCTGAGATGCGGTAACCGCGTACGCTCCCCGCATCCGGGTCGCCGGGTGCGGGGAGTAGTGCGTCCGGCCCGCGTCCGTGAGTGTGCCCGCCCTGCTCAGGACGGGCCCAGCGCCCGCCGGGCCGCGTTGATCACGGCGTGGGCCTCGGCGCCGTACACGGCCGAAGTACGCAGGGTCTTCCAGGTGCGCAGATGCGTCGCGACGCAGTCGGCGTCGTCGATCCACAGCTCGGCGTGCCAGTTCTCGACGATGACCCGGCGTTCGTCATGGACCCAGAAGCCGACGGCCGGCGGGATTCTCAACGGTGCCGTCAGCGGGACGATCCCCAGCTCGACCGCGGGAAGACCAATGGCCCCGGTGAGGCGGTCGAGCTGTGCGGCCAGAACCGAGGGCGGGCAGATCAGGGCGCGCAGCGCGGCCTCCCACAGAAGGACGTGGAACCGTTTCGCCGGGTCGTACAGCGCTTCCTGCCGCTTCATCCGGGATGCCACGGCCTCCTCGATGTCGCGG
>NZ_JCANQV010000283.1:0-7058 GCF_059553635.1 Candidatus Streptomyces philanthi | reverse complement strand
TCCGGCGGCGGGTCGGGGCCGGACGACGCGCTCCAGACCCGTCCCTCGCACGCCGGCGCCGCCGTCGCCCCGTGGCGGACGACGCTGGTGGAGCGGCCCGCGGGCTACCGCGCCGAGATGCCGTTCTGCTCCTTCGGCGGCGATGCGCGGGGGAAGGACCCGGCCCTGTTCTGCGCCCAGCGCGGCGTCCTCGCCTCCCGGCTCGACGCGGACACCGGCCGGGTCCTGTGGCGCCGTACGAGCGGCCCCGCCGGGGTGCAGGACGCGCCGCCCACCCCGCCCGTACCGTCCGGCGGACTGCTGTACGTCACCTCCGCCGACGGCTCGCGCCTCTTCGCGCTCGACCCGTCGCCCGGAGGGCACGGCGCCACCCGGTGGAGCACCGGCCTGGGCCGGTACGAGGGCGGCGCGCGGATCGTCGGCGGGCGGGTGCTGCTGACGGCCGGGGACGGCACGGTCACCGCGCTCGACAGCGCCACCCACCGCACGAGGTGGCAGCGGTCCTATCCGGGCCACCGGCTGCCCGCGTTCGCCGCGTTCGGCGACGACGGGACCGCGTACGCCGCCGAACCGTCCGCCGACGGCACCACCACCCAGGTCACCGCCATCGGCGTGGAGGACGGCACCCCGCGCTGGCGGGCACGGCTGCCCGGCTCCCTCACCGTCGCCGGAACCGGCACCTCGGGCTCGCTCTACCTCACCGCCGCCGACCCGAAGCTCAGCTTCCGTACGACGTCCGTCGTCCGCTACGACCCGCGCGGCAGGCGCACCGAACGGCTGCCGCTGGCCGCGCCGATGGACGGGGTGGCCGCCGTGGTGCGCGGCGAGACGGTGTACCTGCTGGCCGAGGGCGGTGCCCTCCGGGCCGTCGGCGCGCGGAAGTGGGACACCGAGACCTCCGTCAGCCGCGGCTCGGCCCCCGTGGCCACCGGCGACCGCCTGTACTTCACCGCTGCCGACGGCCGCCTGCTGGCCGTCGACGCCCGCACGGGCGGCCTTCTCGGCCAGACCCGCCCCCGCCTCGCCGCCGACCGCCACCACGGCTACCTGGAGTCCCTCCCCTCCCCCGTCCTCGCTCCCCACGGCTCCCGCGTCTACGGCGCGGCCCCCGACGGCACGGTCTTCGGGGCGCCGGTGCGGGACCCGGGGGGCTGGTGAGAACAGTGAGGGGCCCTGCCCGCCGTCTCCGGCAGGCAGGGCCCCTCGCGCCCGGTCCTCAGCCCAGCCGGCTCACATCGCGGACCGCGCCCTTGTCGGCGCTGGTGGCCATGGCGGCGTAGGCGCGCAGGGCAGCGGAGACCTTGCGGTCGCGGTGGCGGGGGGCGTAGACGCCGCCGAGGGCGTCGCGGCGGGCCGTCAGTTCGGTGTCGTCGACGAGGAGTTCGATGGAGCGGTTCGGGATGTCGATGCGGATGCGGTCGCCGTCCTGGACGAGGGCGATGGTGCCGCCGGAGGCCGCCTCGGGGGAGGCGTGGCCGATGGAGAGGCCGGAGGTGCCGCCGGAGAAGCGGCCGTCGGTGACCAGGGCGCACGCCTTGCCGAGGCCGCGGCCCTTGAGGAAGGACGTCGGGTAGAGCATCTCCTGCATGCCGGGGCCGCCCTTGGGGCCCTCGTAGCGGATGACGACGACGTCGCCCTCCTTGACCTGCTTGCCGAGGATCTTCTCGACGGCCTCCTCCTGCGACTCGCAGACCACGGCGGGGCCCTCGAACGTCCAGATGGACTCGTCGACCCCGGCGGTCTTCACGACGCAGCCGTCGACGGCGAGATTGCCCTTGAGGACGGCGAGGCCGCCGTCGGCGGAGTAGGCGTGCGCCACGTCGCGGACGCAGCCGCCCTCGGCGTCCAGGTCCAAGGAGTCCCAGCGCGCGGACTGGGAGAAGGCGGTGGCGGAGCGTTCGCAGCCGGGGGCCGCGTGCCACAGCTCGACGGCCTCGGCGGACGGCGAGCCGCCGCGCACGTCCCGCCCACCCGTCTCCCGACCACCGCCCCCCAAGGACGCGGCCTTGCCGCGGACGTCCCGCCCACCCGTCTCCCGACCACCGCCCCCCAAGGACGCGGCCTTGCCGCGCACGTCCCATTTTTCAAGCCAGTCGGCGAGGGAGGCGCTGTGGACGGTGTGCACGTCCTCGTTGAGCAGTCCGCCGCGGTACAGCTCGCCGAGGATGGCGGGGATGCCGCCGGCGCGGTGGACGTCCTCCATGTAGTACGTGCCGCCGGGGGCGACGTTCGGGGCGACCTTGGCGAGGCAGGGCACGCGGCGGGAGACCGCGTTGATGTCCTCCAGGTCGAAGTCGAGTCCGGCCTCCTGGGCGGCGGCGAGGAGATGGAGGATCGTGTTGGTGGAGCCGCCCATGGCGATGTCGAGGGCCATGGCGTTCTCGAAGGCGGCGCGGGACCCGACGGAGCGGGGCAGGACGGTGGTGTCGTCCTCGTCGTAGTACCGCTTGGCGATCTCGACGACCGTGCGGCCCGCGTTCTCGTAGAGGGCCCTGCGGGCGGTGTGGGTGGCGAGGACGGAGCCGTTGCCGGGGAGGGAGAGGCCGATGGCCTCGGTGAGGCAGTTCATCGAGTTGGCGGTGAACATGCCGGAGCAGGAGCCGCAGGTGGGACAGGCGTTGTTCTCGATGCGGAGGATGTCCTCGTCGGAGACGTTCTCGTTGACGGCGTCCGAGATGGCGTTGATCAGGTCCAGCTTGCGGACCGTGCCGTCGACGAGGGTGGCGCGGCCGGCCTCCATCGGGCCGCCGGAGACGAAGACGGTGGGGATGTTCAGCCGCATCGCGGCCATCAGCATCCCCGGGGTGATCTTGTCGCAGTTGGAGACGCAGACCAGGGCGTCCGCGCAGTGCGCCTCGACCATGTACTCGACGGAGTCGGCGATCAGGTCACGGGACGGCAGGGAGTAGAGCATCCCGCCGTGGCCCATGGCGATGCCGTCGTCGACGGCGATGGTGTTGAACTCGCGGGCGATGCCGCCGGCCTCCTTGATCGCCTCGGAGACGATCCGGCCGACCGGCTGGAGGTGGGTGTGGCCGGGGACGAACTCGGTGAAGCTGTTGGCGACCGCGACGATCGGCTTGCCGAAGTCCTCGCGCGCTACGCCCGACGCCTGCATCAGGGCGCGGGCGCCGGCCATGTTGCGGCCATGGGTAACGGTGCGGGACCTCAGCTCGGGCACGGTGGTCACTCCTCGGGTTTCGCGCGCACGCCCCCGCGCGGCGGAGCGTGGCGCTGCCGCGCACCGGGGGACGCCGTACATCAGCTGTGGCCGAGGGTACGCCGATGATCCAAGATCCGGACAGGGGTTCCGGGGTGTGAGACGCCCGCCCGGAGTGCGGACGGCCTCCGTACGGCGCCGCGGGCGGTCAGCCCCGGCGGCCCCGTCCCTCCGGCGCCGGCGCGGGCGAGGCCAGGTGCAGCCGGGTGAAGGCCAGCGCCTCGGCGAGGTCGGCCTCGCGCTCGGCCGCCGACATCGCGCGCCGGGTGTTCACCTCGATCACCACATGGCCGTCGAACCCGGTGGCGGCCAGCCGCTCCAGCAGCTGGGCGCAGGGCTGGCTGCCGCGGCCGGGCACCAGGTGCTCGTCCTTGTGGGAGCCGTTGCCGTCGGCGAGATGGACATGGGCGAGCCGGTCGCCCATCCGGTCGACCATCTCCAGCGCGTCGCTGCGGGCGGTGGCGGTGTGCGAGAGGTCGACGGTGAAGTGGCGGTAGTCGTCGTCGGTGGGGTCCCAGGCCGGCGCGTACGCCAGCATCTCGCGGTCCCGGTAGCGCCACGGGTACATGTTCTCCACGGCGAAACGCACATCCGTCTCGTGCTCCATCCGCCACACCCCGCGCACGAAGTCCCGCGCGTACCCGCGCTGCCAGCGGAACGGCGGATGCACGACGACGGTGGAGGCCCCCAGCCGCTCCGCCGCGCTGCGGGCCCGCCGCAGCTTGATCCACGGGTCGGTGGACCACACCCGCTGCGTGATCAGCAGACAGGGCGCGTGCACCGCGAGCACCGGCACCCCGTGGTAGTCCGAGAGCCGCCGCAGCGCCTCCACGTCCTGGCTGACCGGGTCCGTCCACACCATGACCTCGACGCCGTCGTAACCGAGCCGCGCGGCGGTCTCGAAGGCCGTCGCCGTCGACTCCGGGTACACCGACGCCGTGGACAGCGCGACCTTCGCCTCCGGAATGCGCACCACTGGCTCTGTCACGAGGGACAGCGTACGGGCCACCGCCCCGTGCGCGGCAGGAGGTTCCTCACGCCGGGGGCAGGTGGTCCAGCCGGCGCAGGATGACGCCCTCGCGCAGCGCCCACGGGCAGATCTCCAGCGAGTCCACGCCGAAGAGGTCCATCGCCCCCTCCGCCACCAGCGCCCCGGCCAGCAGCTGCCGGGCCCGCCCCTCGGACACCCCGGGCAGCCCGGCCCGCCGCCGCGCCGGCATCTCCGCCAGCCGCGGCACCCACTCCTCCAGCTTCTTGCGCTCCAGCTCCCGCTGGACGTGGAGCCCGTCGCCGGCCCGCGCCGCGCCGGCCATCCGCGCGAGCTGCTTGAACGTCTTGGACGTGCCGACGACGTGGTCGGGCGCGCCGTAGCGGGTGAAATCGCTCACCACCTTGGCGATCTCGGCACGCACCCGGCGGCGCAGCGCCCGCACCGCGTCCGCGTCGGGCGGATCGCCGGGCAGCTGGCCGTTGGTCAGCCGGCCCGCGCCGAGCGGCAGCGACACCGCCGCGTCCGGCTCCTCGTCGATGCCGTACGCGATCTCCAGGGAACCGCCGCCGATGTCCAGGACGAGGAGGCGGCCGGCCGACCAGCCGAACCAGCGGCGGACGGCGAGGAAGGTCAGCCGGGCCTCGTCCTCCCCGGAGAGCACCCGCAGCGCCGCGCCGGTCTCCTCGGCGACCCGCTTGAGGACGACCTCGCCGTTGGCGGCCTCGCGGACCGCGGAGGTGGCGAACGGGAGGACGTCCTCGACACCCTTGTCCTCGGCGATCCGCAGCGCCTCCAGGACGGTGGCGACCAGCCGCTCCACGCCCTCGTCGGATATCGCGCCGTCCGGGTCGAGCAGTTCGGCGAGCCGCAGCTCCGCCTTGTGCGAGTAGGCGGGCAGGGGGCGCGCCCCGGGGTGCGCGTCCACCACCAGGAGGTGCACCGTGTTCGAACCCACATCGAGGACACCGAGTCTCATGAGGGGAAACCTACTGCCGTGACGGATGTCCGCCGCACTGCGCCTTACGCTGGATCCGTGGCTGAGAAGAAAAAGGGGAAGCGGGACACCTCCCCCGCCAAGCACGCGAAGCGGCGCGCCGCCGAGGCGCCCGCCGACGAGGTGGGCCTCGACTTCGCCCGCGCCTGGGTCACCTTCCCCGACCCCGCGGACGACGAGCAGGTCTTCCGCTGCGACCTGACCTGGCTGACCTCCCGCTGGACCTGCATCTTCGGCAGCGGCTGCCAGGGCATCCAGGCCGGACGCGCCGACGACGGCTGCTGCACCCTCGGGGCCCACTTCTCCGACGAGGACGACGAGAAGCGCGTCGCCGGACATGTGGCGCGTCTCACGCCCGAGCTGTGGCAGTTCCACGATGTGGGCACCACCAGCGGCTGGACGGAGGAGGACGAGGACGGCGACCGGCAGACCCGGCGCTGGCAGGGCTCGTGCATCTTCCAGAACCGCCCCGGCTTCCCGGCGGGCGCGGGCTGCTCGCTGCACATCCTCGCGCTGCGCGAGGGCCGCGAGCCGCTGGAGACCAAGCCGGACGTCTGCTGGCAGCTGCCGGTGCGCCGCACCTACGACTGGATCGACCGGCCCGACGACACCCGGATCCTCCAGGTGACGATCGGCGAGTACGACCGGCGCGGCTGGGGCCCCGGCGGCCACGACCTGCACTGGTGGTGCACCTCGGCCACCTCGGCCCATGGCGCGGGCGAGCCGGTCTATGTCTCCTACCGGCCCGAACTGACCGAGCTGATGGGCGAGAAGGGCTACGCCAAGCTCGTCGAACTGTGCGAGGAACGCCTGGCGGCGACGCTGCCGATGGCGCCGCACCCGGCGGACCCGGTGCGGCGGGACTGAGGAACGCAGGGGACCCAGGGCGCTTTGCGCGGGAGGAAGGCGCCCGGAAGGCCCGTCGGCGGGAACGGTGCGGCCGGTGGTCCGCGCCGTGTGTCCCACCGCGGGCCCGGACGGTTCAGCGGGACGCCCCCGGGGCGTCGTCCGGGGAGAACGACGCCGGGGCGGGGAGCGGTGCCTCCGCCGCGGTGAGGTGCGTGAGGACGAAGGCCGGGACGGTGAGGGCGGCCGGGAGGGGCTGTGCCCCGGGCGGCTCGACCGTGTCCGTGTCCCCGGTCGTGGCGGGCAGGACGTGGGGGGTTTGCCCGCCCGGGGGTTCAGGGTCGGGCCCGTAGCCGGAGACGGTCGCCGGCGGCGGGGCCGGGTACGGGTCGCCGGACGGGGAGTGCGGGTCACCGGTCACGGGGCGCTGCGTGTCCCGCACGCGGTAGGGCTCGGCCGCGAGCCGTGGTGCGGCGGGCCGGCGCTGCGGCACGCGGTATGCCCCTCTCCGGAGCGCGGGCGGTCCGTCCCCGGTGGCGTGCTCGTCGTCCCGGGTGAGGGCCGCCGGCCTGGCCTCCCCTCTGGAGGGATGATCCGCCGTGTCCGGCCGCTCCGGCGCTTCCTGTGTGGTGAGCAGGCGGGCCGACGCCCCCGCCGGTCCGCCGTCCCCGCCCGCTCCGCGCCGGGGCATCGCGTCGGCGCTCCCGGCGTTCTCGTACGGCGCGGAGGGGCGGCGGGCGCCGTCCGGCGCGCCGGCGGGCGTGGAGGGGGCGGTCACGGTCGTACGGGCCGCCGGGGCGTCGTGGTACGCGGCCCACACGGCACACACCGGGGCGAGCAGCACCGCGGCGAGGAGAGCGGCGGAGAAGGCACGGCCGCGGAGGACGGTGTGGTCGGTGGGGGCGACGGGGAATCCGGAGCGGTCGTAGCGCGGAGAACCGTTTGCCCTGGAGGCAAAACCACGGAGGCTCCCACCGTGCGTCCGTGCGCCGCCGCGCCCTTCCACG
>NZ_JCANQV010000282.1:0-7241 GCF_059553635.1 Candidatus Streptomyces philanthi | reverse complement strand
CCGTCGGCGTGCAGCGCGCGCAGCAGGGTGTCGCGGGTGCGGGCGACGGACGGTTCCGGCAGCCGGGCCTCGACCAGGGCGCGGGCCCGGGTGGTCTCCCCCGGCACCGTCGTGGACGCGGCGGCGAACAGTCCGTGCCGTTCGTCGGCGGTGACGGTCAGTCCGGCGCCGAGGAAGCGCACCACACCGGCCCGGGAGAGGGCGAGGAGCCGGCGCAGCCGGGGTCCTGGCGGGCCGGAGGCGAGGTAGCTGAAGAAGCCGTGCCACCAGGGGCCGCGGTCGCCGAGCCGGACCAGCTGGCCGTAGACCGACAGCAGGGCGTGGAAGACGGCCAGGTCGGGGCTGTGCCCAGGGTCGTGGCGGCGGGCGAGGTCGGCCTCGATGTGGTCGCGCAGCGCCTCCTGGAGCGCCTCGCCGTCCGGCAGGCGGACACCGGCCAGGGGGTGGTCGAGGGCGTCCGGGTCGAACCGGTCGGCGGGGTCGGGGACGGTGGCCTCGACGAGCGCCCGTACCTCGGGGCCGCCGGGCCGGGAGGCGGCGTACGCCTTCTCGAAGGCGGGCCAGCCGCCGCGGGTGCGCTCGGGGTGGGCGGTGAACAGCCGGTGGTAGTGGGCGTACCCCAGTTCCTTGTCGATCAGCGGCCGTACGTCGCGGGCGAAGTCGATGCCGCCGGGCCGGGCGAGGAGCGCGTCGGTCTGCCGGGGGCCCAGGAAACGCGGCAGCGGCGGCAGGGCGCCGGCCACCTCGTAGCCGATCTTGGAGTGGTAGGGCACGCCGCGGCGCGACCCGACGTGCAGCACCGGTTCGCGGCCCGAGGGCCGGTAGACGAGCCGTCCGCCGGGGCCGGTGGCCCAGCTGCCGCCGCGGCCCTCGGTGAGCAGCACCATCAGGTCGACGAAGGCCAGCCCGAAGCCGCGCACCAGGACGTCCTCGCCGGGCCGCAGGACGTCGAGGTCGCTGTCGGCGGTGAAGTCCGGCGGCAGGTACGTCAGCCCGTGCCGCCGCGCGAAGCGCGCCAGCTCGCGCTGTCCTGGCTCCGGTTCGGCGTCCAGATGGCCCAGGGCGAGGACGACGGCGTCGGCGGTGAGCGGGGCGGGGCGGCCCGCGAGCCACACCTGCTGGCGGCCGTCGCGCGGGCCCGCGACGCGTACCGCCCGGTCCCGGTGCTCATGGACGGTGATGTGCGGCGGGAGGGCGGCGACGGCCCGTTCGTACACCCAGGTCAGATAGGCGCTCTGGAGCCGGCGGCCGGGGAAGTCGCGCGGGCCGAGGGCGGCGATGTCCGCGGCGAGCGGGGCGGGCAGGCGGACCGTGCCGGCGCGCACCGCGTCGGCCCACTCGGCGAAGGACGGGCCCGGCCGTACGGGGCCGGCCATCTCCACCGTGTCGTCGGTGAACATCGTGACGTCCTCGGCGGTGGAGTTCATCCACAGCAGCGGGGACTGGTCCTGGCGCCATATCCGGCCGCCGCCGGGCGGATAGGGGTCGACGAGGTGCAGGTCGAGGGGGGTGGTGCCGGACAGCTCCGGGGCGTTGGCGGCGATCCGTTCGACGATGCCGGTGGCGCGCGGCCCGGCCCCGACGACGACGAGGGAGGCGTTCACCGGGCACCGGCCGTTCCGCGGGCGTAGCGCCGCTCGACGTAGTGCTGGCCGACGCCGAGCAGGGAGGTGACCACGATGTACCAGACGGTGGCGACCAGCAGCATCGGGACGACCTGGTAGGTGCGGTGGTAGACGAGCTGGACGGAGTAGAGCAGGTCCTGGACGGCGATCACGCTGACGACGGAGGTGCCCTTGAGGGTGCCGATCAGCAGGTTCGCGGCCGGGGGGACGATCGCCCGCATCGCCTGCGGCAGCACGATCCGGCGCAGCCGCCGGCCGGCGCCGAGCCCGAGCGCCTGGGCCGCCTCGGTCTGTCCCTTGTCGACGGAGAGGACCCCGGCGCGGACGATCTCGGCGGCGTAGGCGGCCTCGTGCAGGGTGAGGCCGATGACGGCGACGGCGACCGGGCCGAGCAGGTTGACCGTGCGGACGCTGAACAGCTCGGGTCCGAACGGGACGCCGAGCGCGATGCGCGGGTAGAGGGCGCCGATGTTGAACCAGAACAGCAGCTGCACCAGCAGCGGCACCGAGCGCAGCAGCCAGACGTAGCCGCGTGCGACGCCGCTCAGCACCGGGTGGGAGGACAGCCGCATCACGGCGAGGAGGGTGCCGAGGGTGAAGCCGAGCGCGGTGACCAGCGCGGTCAGCCACAGGGTGAGGCCGAGGCCGCGGAGGACGGCGGGGGTGGTGAAGTACGCGGTGACGGTGGGCCAGCCGAAGGCGTCGTTGCGGACGACGGAGACGAGGGCGGCGGCGAGCAGCAGCAGGACGAGCGCGGCGGCGGTCCACTGGCCGGTGCGGCGGACGGGGACGACGCGGAGGACGCCGTCGGAGGGGGCGGAGGAGGTGCCGGGCGGGCGGGGGCCCGGCACGGCGTCGGGCAGCACTGTGTCGTTCACAGACATGCGTGAAGGCTCCGTGGATTCAGTGATCGAACACGGGGAGAAGCGCCTTCACACAGGCGGGACGGCCAAGCCCCTCAGCACGGCCGGTCCTTGAGGCTATGGGGTCGGCACGGCCGATTGTCAAGACTGTCCATTTCGGCGTCCACATCGTGAGAGGACGGTCATGTCACGGTTGACGCGGAAACGGATGCCTGTTCCACTTGGCCGCATGAACGCATGGCAGTGGCTGGTCACCCGCGACCACATCGACCTCGGTCGTGTGTGGTCCGCGTCCTGTTGAGCTGACCTCCTGCCCCTTGGCCCGCCGCCCGTCCGGCCGGGCCGTTCCGCGGTTCCTCCCTTGCCACCGCGCGCCTTCACACCGCGCCCCTCCGGCGCACCCTCCCCTCGCTCTTCCGCCGCGTCCGGCCGCCCCGGCCCCGACGCCGGCGGCCCCCGCTCCACCCCCTGTTCCGTCCCTCCCGCAGAAGGGCGCGGTATGCGCTTCGGCGTCATGACTTTGATCGACAACGTTCCGGACGCGGTGTCCGGCCACCTCCTCACCCCCACCCAACGCCTCCACGAGGTCGTCGAACTCGCCGTACTGGCCGAGGAGTTGGGATTCGACGCGTTCGGCGTCGGGGAACGGCACGGACCGCCGTTCCTCTCCAGCTCGCCCCCGGCCGTCCTCGGCGCGATCGCCGCGCGCACCCACCGCATCCGGCTGTTCACCACCGTCACGGTGCTCTCCACCCTCGACCCGGTCCGTGTCGCCGAGGACTACGCCACCGTCGACCAGCTCTCCGGCGGCCGGCTGGAGCTGACCATCGGCAAGGGCAACGCCCCCGAGCCCTGGCGCCTGTTCGGCCGCGACCCGGCCGACCAGTACCCGCTCCAGGAGGAGAACTACGAACTGCTGCGCCGGCTGTGGAGCGAGGAGAACGTCACCTGGTCCGGCGCCTTCCGGCCGCCGCTCGACGAGGTCACCGTCCTGCCCCGCCCCCACCAGCAGCCCCCGACCGTCTGGCACGGCAGCGCCACCCACGAACGCTCCGTGGAGCTGGCCGCGCTGTGGGGCGACCCGCTGTTCACCGCCAACGTCATCCAGCCGGTGTCCGCCTACGCCGCGCTCGTCGACCGCTACCGCGCCCGCTGGGAGGACTACGGCCACGACCCGTCGGCCGCGGTGGTCGCCGCGGGCGGCACGCTCTACACGGCGGCCGACGACCGCGCCGCACGCCGGGAGTTCCGCCCGTACTACGAGAGCGCCGTCGCCGCCCGGAACGTGCCCGGCAACAACACGCCGTTCCGCACCGTGGACGA
Organism: Candidatus Streptomyces philanthi; assembly: GCF_059553635.1. NCBI lineage: Bacteria > Bacillati > Actinomycetota > Actinomycetes > Kitasatosporales > Streptomycetaceae > Streptomyces > Candidatus Streptomyces philanthi. The sequence goes on along the minus strand of NZ_JCANQV010000282.1, from coordinate 3,430 downwards.
CGCGGCGGACCACGGGCCCGCCTTCATCGGGTCGCCCGTCCGCATCGTGGACAAGATCGTCCAGCAGCATCTGGCGTACGGCCACAGTGTGCAGTTCTTCTCCGTGGAGAGCGCCGGACTGCCGTTCGTCCGCAAGGCCGAGGTGCTGCGCCGCACCGCGGCCGAGGTGCTGCCCCGCGTCCGCCACGAGCTGCCCGACCAGCTGCCCTGGCCCGCTCCCGTCCGCCCCGAGCCCGCCGGGGAGGCCGCCGGATGACCACCGCGCACCGCACCACCGGGCCGACCGTGCTGCACACCACGGTCACCGACCCGCTCGCCCGCCCCCTCCTCGCCGAACTCACCCACGAGTACACCACCCGCTACGGGCACCCCGTCGACCTGGACGCGGAGTACCCCGCCGCGGCGTTCACCCCGGCCAGGGGCGGCGCGTTCCTGCTGCTCCTGGAGGACGGCGGTCCGGTCGCCGGAGGCGCCTACCGCCGCCGCGACGCCCGCACCGCCGAGCTCAAGCGCATCTGGACGCACTCCGCGCACCGCCGCCGCGGCCTCGCCCGGCAGGTGCTGACGGCGCTGGAACGCGAGGCCGCCGACCGCGGCTACACCCGCCTCTACCTGACGACGGGACCGCGCCAACCGGAGGCCAAGGGCCTCTACCTGGCGGCGGGTTACCGTCCCCTCTTCGACGTCACCGCCGACCCGGAGACGATCGGCCCGCTGCCGTTCGAGAAGGAGCTGGAGACCCCCCGGCCATGACCCCCACCACGCCCCGGCCACCGGGCCGCGGACGCGCACGCACCCGCAGGGCCGCCCTGCGCGCCGCCGCGCTGCTGGCCGCCGCGGTCCTGGCCCTGGCCGGCTGCGGCTTCGGCGGCGGGGACGGCGCCCCGGACACCGCGAAGATCCCCACCACCGACGTGGTCTCCGGCGTCACCGAGGACCCGGCGGCCGCCGCCCTGCTGCCCGCCGGCGTCCGCGAGCGCGGCACCCTCACCGTGGCCTCCTCCGTCGGCACCCCGCCCGGCAGCACCTTCCTGGACGACGGCACCACCGTCGCCGGGCAGGACATCGACGTCACGGACGCCGTCGCCAAGGTCCTCGGGCTCACCCTGCGCCGGGAGGTCGCCGGTTTCGAGGCGATCCTGCCCGCGCTCGGCAGCGGCAAGTACGACCTGGGCACCGGCAACTTCGGCGTCACCGAGGAACGCCGCCGGACCCTCGACTTCGTCACGTACATCAACGACGGGCAGGGCTTCGCCGTCCGCGAGGACAGCCCGCTGAAGAAGGTCACCTCACTGCGGCAGCTGTGCGGCCTGACCGTGGCCACCGGCGCCGGCACCACCTTCGAGGCGACGCTGGAGAAGAACCGCCACCGCTGCGCGGACGCCGGGAAGAAGCCGTACGAGGTCAGGACGTACGCCGAGGACGGCGCCCTGTGGCTCTCCCTGCGGCAGGGGCGCAGCGACGTGGTGATGAGCACCATCAACGGACTGCGCTACGCGGTACGGCAGCAGCAGGGGCTGCGGTTCCTGGGCGAGTTCAAGCGGCTGGACGTCGGCCTCGCCTTCGCCAAGGGCAGCCCCCTCACCCCCGCCGTGCGGGCGGCCGTCACCCGGCTGATGAAGGACGGGACCTACGACCGCATCCTCAGGAAGTGGGGCACCACCGCCTCCGCGATCAAGGTCTCGGAGATCAGCCCGCACGAGATCCGCTGAGGCGCGGGCGGGGGCGCGGACGGCCGCCGGGCCGCCCGCACCCCGCGCCTCAGCGCGCCGGGACGCCCGCCCGGGCCGTCCCGCCGGACACATGGCGGCGGACGACCTGGTCCATCAGGGCGGCCAGGACATCGCGTACCGACCCGCGGGCCCGCGCGTCACAGGCGATCATCGGCACCCCGCCGTCGATGCCCAGCGCCTCGCGGACCTCCTCCAGTTCGAAGAGGCGGGCGCCGTCGAAGCGGTTGACCGCGAGGACGAACGGCGTCCCGCGCTCCTCGAAGTAGTCCAGCGCCGGGAAGGAGTCCTCGATGCGCCGGGTGTCGACCAGCACCACACTGCCCAGCGCGCCCTCCACCAGGTCGTCCCAGAGGAAGGAGAAGCGGTCCTGGCCCGGTGTGCCGAACAGGTACAGCACGATCGCCGGGTCGAGGGTGATCCGGCCGAAGTCCAGCGCGACCGTGGTGGTGGTCTTGTTCTCCACCCCGACGAGGGAGTCCACCCCCACCGAGACCTGGGTGATCGCGGCCTCGGTGTCCAGCGGTTCGATCTCGGAGACCGCGCCGATGAACGTCGTCTTGCCGACGCCGAGCCCACCGCTGACCACGATCTTCACGGCGAGCGGCGCGGCTTTGTCAGAGCGCCCTGACATGGTCCCTGATCCTCTCCAGGACATGGAGCGGCAGCTCCGTGGGTTGTTGACAGACCAGCAGGCCGTCGACGACGAGATCGGAGATCAGCACCTTGGCCACCCCCAGCGGCACCCCGATCCCCTCGGCCACCTCGGCCACCATCGCCGGCCGGGCGCACAGCGACACGATCCGGCGGCGTTCGAACTCCAGCGACGCCAGCGGCGGATCGGGCACCGCGACCACCAACGTCTCCAGCCGCAGCCCGTCGTGCACCGGCTCCGCCCGGCCGCCGGTCATGATGAACGGCCGGACGAACAGCGCGTCCTCGCTCTCCTCGCTCATCGCGGCAGTACCTGCCGCAGGTCCGCGATCAGCGCCGGGGTGAGCAGGTCCCCGGCCCGTTCGGCGAGGACGGCCATCTCGTAGCCGACAAGGCCGAGTTCGCCGCTGCTGTCCGCGAGGACGCCCAGGCAGCTGCCGTCGCGGATCGCCGAGACCAGCAGGAAGCCGCGCCCCATCTCGATCATGATGAGCTTGACGCCGTCGAACTCGTACCGGCGCGAGGCGCTGCGCGCCAGGCTCGACAGGCCCGAGACCACGGCCGCGAGATGGTCGGCGTCGGTGCGGCCGAGCCCGTCGGAGACGGCGATCAGCAGCCCGTCGGAGGAGACGGCGACGGCGTCGCGCACCCCGTCGGTCCTGCGGACGAAATTGGCCAGCAGCCAATTGAACGTCTGGGAGTCGTTGTGGAGGTCGACGCTCACTTCTGGTCACCCTTCCCGGTGGTCTGCGCCACCCGCTCCGGCTGCCTCTCCTGTTCCTGGTCCGGCTCCCGGGATTCCGCCTCCCGGTCCCGGTCCGCCGGGGGCGGCGCGGACTCCTGCGTCCGCGCGCGGGCCTCGGCCCGCTCCCTCTCCTTCTCCACGCTGATCGCGCCGCGCATGTGGGCGCTGCGCAGCCCGGAGAGCATCCCGGAGATCTCGTCGGGCGAGCGCTCCGGCGTCGGTGCGGCCTCCTGCTGCCAGCGGGGGGCCGCCGCCTCGTCCACCGCCGACCGGATGGCGCTGCGCCGGGCCCGCTTGACCA
>NZ_JCANQV010000281.1:0-7269 GCF_059553635.1 Candidatus Streptomyces philanthi | reverse complement strand
ATCAGGACGGTGCGCCCGGCGGCCAGCCGTCGGACGGCGTCCACGACCGCCGCCTCGGTCTCGCCGTCCAGGCTCGCGGTCGGCTCGTCCAGCAGCAGCACCGGCCGGTCGGCGAGGAAGGCGCGGGCGAGGGCGAGGCGGCGGCGCTGCCCCGCCGAGAGCCCGGCCCCGGACTCGCCGAGGACGGTGTCGGCGCCGTCGGGGAGGGCGTCGACGAAGTCGAGGGCGCCGGCGTCCCGCAGGGCGCGGCGCAGCGCCTCGTCGTCGGCGTCGGGGCGGGCCAGCCGGACGTTCTCGGCGATGGTGCCCGCGAAGAGGTGCGGATGCTGCGGCACCCAGGCGATCTGGCGCCGCCAGCTCTCGGGCTGGAGCGAGGCGATGTCCTGACCGTCGACGAGGACGCGGCCCGCGGACGGTGCGGTGAAGCCGAGGACCACGCTGAGCAGGGTGGACTTGCCGGCGCCCGACGGGCCGACCAGGGCGACGGTCTCGCCCTCGCGTACCTCGAAGGAGGTCTCGGGCAGCGAGTCGCCGCGGCGGCCGGGGTGGCGGACGACCAGGCCCTCGACGGTGAGTCCGGTGCCCCGGGGCGCGGGGGCGGTGCCGGGCGCGGGCAGCGGGGTCTCCAGTACGGCGAAGATCTCCTCGGCCGCGGCGAGGCCCTCGGCCGCCGCGTGGTACTGCGCGCCGACCTGCCGCAGCGGGAGGTACGCCTCCGGCGCCAGGACCAGCACCATCAGCCCGGTGGCGAGATCGAGTTCGCCGTGCACCAGGCGCATCCCGATGCCCACCGCGACCAGAGCGACGGAGAGGGTGGCGAGGAGTTCCAGGGCGAAGGAGGAGAGGAAGGCGATCCGCAGGGTGCGCAGGGTCGCCCGCCGGTACTCGTCGGTGATCGCGCGGATGGAGGCGGCCTGGGCCTTGGCCCGGCCGAACACCTTGAGCGTGGGCAGGCCCTCGACGACGTCCAGGAAGTGCCCCGACAGCCGGGACAGCAGCCGCCACTGCCGGTCCATCCGCGCCTGGGTGGCCCAGCCGATGAGGATCATGAAGAGGGGGATGAGCGGCAGGGTGACGACGATGATCAGCGCGGAGATCCAGTCGCCGGTGGCGATCCGCGCGAGAACGGCGACGGGCACCACGACCGCGAGCCCGAGCTGCGGGAGATAGCGGGAGAAGTAGTCGTCGAGGGCGTCGATGCCGCGGGTGGCGAGGGTGGTGAGTTCGCCGGTCCGCATCTCCAGCGTGGCGTCGTCGCCGTCCCCGCCGTCCCCGCCGTCCGGCCGGCGCACCGTCGCGCCGGGGCCCAGCCGGGCGGCCCGGGTGAGCAGCCGCATCCGCAGTTCGGACTTGACGGCGGCGCTCGCGCGGTGGGCCGCGAGTTCGGTGAGCCAGGAGACCAGCCCCCGGCCGACGGAGACCGCGACGAGCAGTGTCACGGGGGTGGTGAGGGCGCCGAGGGTGAGGTCGCGCTGGAAGGCGCCGGTCACGATCTCGGCGATGAGCATGGCCTGGCCGACCACCAGCCCCGCGCCGGCCAGCCCGAGGACCACCACCGCGGCGAGGAATCCGCGGGTGGCGTGGGCGTGGCGGAGGAGGCGGGGGTCGACAGGTTTCACGTGAAACATCCGTCCTGGCGGGCCCGCCCGCGCGGGGCGGGCCCGGCCGGTGGGTCGTGTCCTAGTGTGCGTCGGCGATGTGCTGGACGCCGATGCGCTTGCGGAACACCCAGTACGTCCACCCCTGGTAGAGGAGCACGAGCGGGGTGGCGATGCCGGCACACCAGGTCATGATCTTGAGGGTGTAGGGGCTGGACGAGGCGTTGGAGACGGTGAGGTTCCAGCTCTCGTTCAGCGACGACGGCATGACGTTCGGGAAGAGCGTCAGGAACAGCATGGCGACCGCGGCCGCGATGGTGACGCCGGAGAAGGCGAACGACCAGCCCTCGCGCCCGAGCCGGTTGGCCACCAGCGCGGCGACCAGCGCGGCCACCGCCACGACCATGGCGATCAGGCTGTTGCCGTTGCCCCTGGCGACCTGCGTCCAGATCAGGAAGCCGAGCGCCAGCGCGGCCGCCACCACCCCGAGGACCGACGCCATCCGGCGCGCCCGCTCACGGATGTCGCCCACCGTCTTGAGCGCCGCGAACACCGCGCCGTGGAAGGTGAACAGCGTCAGTGTGACCAGTCCGCCGAGGATCGCGTACGGGTTGAGCAGGTCGAAGACGGTGCCGACGTACTCCTTGTGGGCGTCGATCTTCACGCCGCGCACGATGTTGCCGAACGCCACACCCCACAGCAGGGCGGGCAGCAGCGAGGTCCAGAAGATCGCGTGCTCCCAGTTCCGCTGCCAGCGCTCCCCGCTCCGCTTGGCGCGGTACTCGAAGGCGACCCCGCGCACGATCAGGCACAGCAGGATGAGCAGCAGCGGAAGGTAGAAGCCGGAGAAGAGGGTGGCGTACCACTCGGGGAAGGCGGCGAAGGTCGCGCCGCCCGCGGTGAGCAGCCATACCTCGTTGCCGTCCCAGACCGGGCCGATGGTGTTGATCAGGACGCGCCGCTCGCGGCGGTCCCGCGCCAGCAGCTTGGTGAGGATGCCGATCCCGAAGTCGAAGCCTTCGAGGAAGAAGTACCCGGTCCAGAGGACGGCGATGAGAACGAACCAGACGTCGTGGAGTTGCACGGTCGCCTCCTAGTACGAGAAGGCCATCGGCCGGTCGGCGTCCGTGTCGTCGCCGCCGATCTTGGTGGGCGGGTTGAGGTCGGATTCGGTGAGCTCCTGTGGTCCGGCCTTGACGTACTTCACCATCAACCGGACCTCGATGACGGCGAGGACGGCGTAGAGCAGGGTGAAGATGATCATCGAGGTGAGCACCTCGCCCTGGGAGACGCCGGGCGAGACCGCGTCCGAGGTGCGCAGTACGCCGTAGACGACCCAGGGCTGCCGCCCCATCTCGGTGAAGATCCAGCCCCAGGAGTTGGCGATCAGCGGGAAGCCGAGGGTGACGAAGGCCAGCGACCAGTACCACTTGCTCAGCCGTGCGCCGAGTTCGGTGTTCTTGGTGAGCGCGAGCCGGGGAGGTTCGTCCTCCTGGGTGCGCAGGGCGGGCGCCAGCCAGAACTTCTTGCGGGTGAGCCAGAGACCGACGACCCCGATGGCGAACGACGCCATGCCGAAGCCGATCATCCAGCGGAAGCCCCAGTAGGTGACGGGGATGTTGGGCCGGTAGTCGCCGGGCCCGAACTTCTGCTGCTCGGCCTTGTTGACGTCGTTGATGCCGGGGACGGGCGAGGAGAAGTCGTTGTGCGCGAGGAAGGAGAGGAGGCCGGGGATCTCGATGGCGACCTTGTTGTGGCCCTTGTCGACGTCGCCGTAGGCGAAGACGGAGAACGGCGCGGGTTCTTCCTTGTCCCACAGCGCCTCGGCGGCGGCCATCTTCATCGGCTGCTGCCGGAACATGACCTTGCCGAGGGTGTCACCGCTGACGGCGGTGAGCAGACCGGCGGCCACCAGCGTGACCAGCCCCAGCCGCAGCGACGTGCGCATCACCGTGACGTGCTTCTTGCGCATCAGGTGGTACGCGGAGATGCCGACCATGAACGCGGCGCCGGTGAGGAAGGCGGCGGTGAGGGTGTGGAAGACGACGACCCGGGTGGTGTCCTGGGTGAGGACCTTCCAGAAGTCGGTGAGTTCGGCGCGGCCGGTGACGGAGTTGAACTTGTAGCCGACGGGGTGCTGCATCCAGGAGTTGGCCGCGAGGATGAAGTAGGCCGACAGGATCGTGCCGATCGCGACCATCCACATGCAGGCGCAGTGGATCTTCTTGGGGAGCTTGTCCCAACCGAAGATCCACAGCCCGATGAAGGTGGACTCGAAGAAGAAGGCGATGAGGGCCTCGAAGGCGAGCGGCGCCCCGAAGATGTCACCGACGAACCGCGAGTAGTCGGACCAGTTCATGCCGAACTGGAACTCCTGGACGATGCCGGTGACGACACCCATCGCGATGTTGATCAGGAAGAGCTTGCCCCAGAACTTGGTGGCCTTGAGGTACTTCTGCTTCCCCGTCCGTACCCATGCGGTCTCCAGTCCGGCCACCAGAGCGGCGAGAGAGATCGTCAAGGGGACGAACAAGAAGTGGTAGACGGTGGTGATGCCGAATTGCCAGCGCGCCAGAGTCTCTGGCGCCAACGCCAGTTCCACGTCGTTCTCTCCTTACGTCGCCGTATGCACTACGACAGTTGCGCGTTACATCTATGCGTAAGTGAGGCATAAAGGGCGCGCTTGTGAACGCGTTCACATTCACAAGCCATTATCCCGCACCCCTTTCGGACAATCTTCTGGGGGGTGCGTGACAGCGGTCACTTCTGTACGTGCGCCAGAGAAAGCCCCCGGACAGGCCTCTGACCGGCAAGATCATCCGCGAGCGCACCCCCTCCGCGCCCCCTCGACCGGCCCTTTTTCGTCGAACCGGTGTCCGAGATATGACGCCGTCAACCCGCCGGGGCCGGTCGACCCCTTGACCGTGCTATTGGCATGCTCAGGTCACCGCTGCTCCGGGCATGCGAAAGGGCCGGCACCCGGGCTCCACGCCCCGGTGCCGACCCTCGGTCCGGCTTCCGTCACCGGCGTGGCGCGGTGCGGGCCCCACCGGCCCCGCGCCGCGCCACGCGCCGGCTCACCACGTCTTGCGGAACTCCTCCGCCGCCGCCAGGAACAGATCCATCGCCTCGGTCTCCCCGATCGTCACCCGTACGCCCTCACCGGCGAACGGCCGCACGACCACACCGGCGCGCTCGCACGCCTCGGCGAACTCCGCCGTCCGCTCCCCCAGCCGCAGCCACACGAAGTTGGCCTGGGTCTCCGGAACCGTCCAGCCCTGCGCGGCCAGTGCCTCGACCACCCGCGCCCGCTCGGTGACCAGCGCGTCCACCCGCTCCAGCAGCGCGCCCTCACTGCGCAGCGACGCCACCGCCGCCTCCTGCGCCAGCTGGCTCACGCCGAACGGCACCGCCGTCTTGCGCAGCGCCGCGGCCACCGGGGCGTGCGCCACCGCGAACCCGACCCGCAGCCCGGCCAGGCCGTACGCCTTGGAGAAGGTCCGCAGCACACAGACATTGGGGCGGTCGCGGTAGAGGTCCACGCCGTCCGGCACCTCGGGGTCGCGGATGAACTCGCGGTACGCCTCGTCCAGCACCACCAGGACGTCCCCGGGGACCCGGTCCAGGAAGGACTCCAGCTCCGCACGGCGCACCACGGTGCCCGTGGGGTTGTTGGGGTTGCAGACGAAGATCAGCCGGGTCCGGTCGGTGATCGCGGCGAGCATCGCGTCCAGGTCGTGCACCTCGTCCGAGGTCAGCGGCACCTGCACCGGGCGGGCGCCCGAGACCTGGGTGATGATCGGATACGCCTCGAACGAACGCCAGGCGTAGATCACTTCATCGCCGGGACCGGCCGTCGCCTGGACCAGCTGCTGCGCCACCCCGACCGATCCGGTACCGGTCGCCAGATGCTCCACGGGCACCGAGAACCGTTCGGACAGCTCCGCCATCAGGCCCGTACAGGCCATGTCCGGGTAGCGGTTGAACGTTCCGGCGGCGGCGACCGCGCGTTCCAGGACGCCGGGCAGCGGGGGGTAGGGGTTCTCGTTGGAGGACAGCTTGTACGCGACGGGGCCGCCGGCCGCCGCCGGCCGGCCCGGCTTGTACACGGGGATGCCGTCCAGCGCAGCACGCAGCTTCGGGGTCTTCTCGCTCACCGCAGTTCCTCCTCGACCGTCCCGCTCGACTCCAATACTGCACACCTTATGAGGATTGACCCGTCCGGCGGCAGTCCCCACCGGGCCCCGGAGGCAACGGCGGCTCCGGCCCAGGTGCGGCAGGGTGGGACGCCGTCCGCGCCCCCTCGGCCGCCCCGCGTGAAGGGCGCGAGGAGCGCTCCCCGCCTTCATGCGCGCCGGTGGCTCGCGCCGTAGCGCGCATCCCCCGTGAAGGTGACTTGAGACCTCTTCGAGACCTGGGGAGATCACCAGGCAGAGCGATACGGCAACCCGTTGATGCTTTCCATGTGACCATAACTTCCTTTTGTTCAAAGGAAGTTGAGGCGATATCACCTTGCAGAAACGTGCCTTCAAGCGGGCGGCGGCAACCTGCGTCCCGACCCGCCGACGAGCCCTACTATCGGCTCGCCATGACAGCAGCAGGGAAGCACCAGGTGGGCCGGTCGGCCGGTCGCCGGATGGGGCGGGCGGGCATCCGGGATGTGGCCGCCGCGGCCGGCGTATCGATCACGACCGTCTCCGACGCGCTCAACGGCAAGGGCCGGCTTCCGGATGCCACCCGTAGCCATGTCCGCGAGGTGGCCGACCGGCTGGGCTACCGCCCCTCCGCCGCCGCCCGCACCCTCCGTACCGGCAAGTCGGGCCTCATCGGCCTCACGGTGACCACGTACGGGGATGAACCTTTCACCTTCACCGAATTCGCGTACTTCGCCGAGATGGCCAGAGCCGCCACCTCCGCCGCGCTGGCCCGCGGCTACGCCCTGGTCATCCTCCCGGCCACCTCCCGCCACGACGTCTGGTCCAACGTCGCCCTCGACGGCACGGTCGTCATCGACCCGGCCGACGGCGACCCCGTCGTCACCGAACTCGTCCGGCACGGCGTCCCCGTCGTCTCCGACGGCCGCCCCGGCGGCTCCCTCCCCGTCACCGGCTGGGTCGACAACGATCACGAACAGGCCGTCATCGGCCTCCTCGACCATCTCGCCGACGCCGGCGCCCGCCGCATCGGCCTCCTCACCGGCACCACCACCGACACCTATACCCGCCTGTCCACCACCGCCTATCTGCGCTGGTGCGAGCGGGTGGGCCAGGACCCGGTCTACGAGTCCTACCCGGCGCACGACCCGTGCGCGGGCGCCGTCGCCGCCGACCGGCTGCTGGCCCGCCCGGACCGCCCCGACGCGGTCTACGGTCTCTTCGACCCCAACGGCACGGACCTGCTCGCCGCCGCCCGGCGCTACGGCCTGCGCGTCCCCGACGACCTGCTGCTGGTGTGCTGCAGCGAGTCCACCGTCTACGCCACCACCGAACCGCCGATCACCACGCTCTCCCTCAAACCCCGGCGCATCGGCACCGCCGTCGTCCAGATCCTCATCGACGCCATCGAGGGACTCGACACCGGTCGGCCCGTCGAACAGGTGATACCGACCGACCTGATCGTGCGGACGTCCTCCCAGCGGCGCTCCCCACGGACGACGGTCAGCCCGCCCCGC
>NZ_JCANQV010000280.1:0-7315 GCF_059553635.1 Candidatus Streptomyces philanthi | reverse complement strand
ACGGGGCGGCCGGGCGGGGCCTCGCCGCGCAGCCGCCTGCGCCACCACCAGCGGGTGAACGGTTCCGTGGCGAGTTCGGGGAGGGTCCGTTCGGCGGCGATTCCCGCGAGGCGTTTGCCGGGTCCGGCGAGCGGCGTACGGGCGAGGGCGTTGAGGGCGGGGGCGAGGGGCGCGGCGGCGTGCAGCCACTGCGGCAGGCGTCCCATGGAGTAGTGGGCGGCGGGCCGTGGCCGGCCGGCGTAGTGGTGGTGGAGGAATTCGGCCTTGTAGGTGGCCATGTCGACGCCGACGGGGCAGTCGGTGCGGCAGCCCTTGCAGGACAGGCACAGGTCGAGGGCGTCGCGGACCTCCGGGGAGCGCCAGCCGTCGGTCACCACCTCTCCCGCCAGCATCTCGTGCAGCAGCCGTGCGCGTCCCCGGGTGGAGTGGCGTTCGTCGCCGGTGGCGCGGAAGGAGGGGCACATGACGTCCGGCGAGCCGGGGCGGGGTGCGGTGGTGCGGCACTTGGCGACGCCGACGCAGCGGCGTACGGCGGCGGTGAAGTCGCCTCCGTCGTGCGGGTAGCCGAACTCCACGGGGACGGGGTGCTTCGGGAGCACCGCGAAGCGCAGGTTCTCGTCGAGCCGGGCGGGGCGTACGAGGATGCCGGGGTTGAGGCCGCCCGTGGGGTCCCAGAGGTCCTTGAAGCGGCCGAAGAGGGCGACGAGTTCCGGCCCGTACATCTTCGGGAGCAGTTCGGCGCGGGCCTGGCCGTCGCCGTGCTCCCCGGAGAGCGAACCGCCGTGGGCGACGACCAGGTCGGCGAGGTCGTGGGAGAAGGCGCGGAAGCGGCGGACGCCGTCCGCGCCGAGCAGGTCGAAGTCGATACGGACATGGATGCAGCCGTCACCGAAGTGGCCGTAGGGGGTGCCGTGCAGGCCGTGCTGGGCGAGCAGGGCGCGGAAGTCCCGCAGGTACGGGCCGAGGCGGGCGGGTGGTACGGCGCAGTCCTCCCAGCCGGGCCATGCCTCGGTGCCGTCGGGCATCCGGGTGGCGGTGCCGGACGCGTCCTCGCGCACCCGCCACAGGGCGCGCTGCCCGGCCGGGTCGGTGACGACGGTGTGGCCGCTGGTGGCGCCGGCGGCGGCCCGGCACAGTGCCTCGGCCCGCGCCCTCGCCTCGGCCCGGCTGCCGCCGCCGGTCTCCACGAACAGCCAGGCGTCGCCCTCGGGCAGGCCCGCGGCGTCGCCGACGAGGTCGGCGGCCATGCCCTCGACGGTGAGCGGGCCGTGCGGCAGCAGGGTGTGCGCGGCCTCGGCGGCGGTGCTCTCGTCGGGGTAGCCGAGGACTGCGAGGGCGCGGGCGGCCGGGGCCTCGACCAGGCGGACGGTCGCCGAGGTCAGCACGCCGAGGGTGCCCTCGCTGCCGGTGAGGGCCCGCGCCAGGTCGGTGCCTCGCTCGGGGAGCAGGGCGTCGAGGGCGTAGCCGGAGATGCGGCGCGGCAGGTCGGGGTAGCCGGTGCGCAGCAGTGCGAGGTGCCGTGCGACCAGTTCCCGTACGCCGTCGCGCAGCCGGGGCGGCAGGTCGGTGGCGGTGTCCCGGGCGGCCCGTACGGTCTCGCCCCCGTAGGTCAGCAGCGTGAGGTCGCGGACGTTGTCGGCGGTGGTGCCCCAGGCGACGGAGTGCGCGCCGCAGGCGTTGTTGCCGATCATGCCGCCGAGGGTGCAGCGGCTGTGGGTGGAGGGGTCGGGTCCGAAGGTGAGGCCGTGGCGGGCGGCGGCGGCCCGCAGGTCGTCGAGGACGACGCCCGGTTCGACGACGGCCGTACGGGTGCCGGGGTCCAGGGCGGTGATCCGCCGCATGTGCCGGGTGAAGTCGAGGACCACGCCGAGGCCGGTGGCCTGCCCTCCGATGCTGGTCCCGCCGCCGCGCGGCACCACCGCCGCGCCGTGCTCGCGGCACACCCGCAGCGCCGCCGCGACGTCGTCGGCGTCCCGGGGCGCGACCACGGCGCGCGGCACCCGCCGGTAGTTCGACGCGTCCATGGTCATCAGCGCCCGGTCGGCGGCGGCCGCCGAGACCTCCCCGCGGACCGCGGCCGCCAGCTCCTTCTCCAGGTCCCTCTTCTGCTTCTCCGTACGCTCAGCCATGGCACCAGCCTGCCCACGCGGGGCGCCCCGCGGCACACGTGGCGGCCGGGCGCGTCGCGCCCGCATCCCGGTCCGGGCATCTCACCGGCTGGACGCGCCGCAACCGCCCGTACCGGGACGGATTAGGCTTCGTCCGTGGCTGACATCCAGATCCCCGCTGACCTCAAGCCCGCCGACGGACGTTTCGGCGCCGGCCCCTCCAAGGTGCGGCCGGAGGCACTGGCCGCGCTCGCCGCCACCGGCACCTCGCTGCTCGGTACCTCCCACCGCCAGGCCCCGGTCAAGAACCTGGTCGGCAAGGTGCGCGAGGGCGTACGCGATCTCTTCCAGCTCCCCGAGGGCTACGAGGTCGTCCTCGGCAACGGCGGTTCCACCGCGTTCTGGGACATCGCGACGCACGGCCTGATCGAGAACAAGTCCCAGCACCTGTCGTTCGGCGAGTTCTCCTCCAAGTTCGCCAAGGCCGCCAAGGCGGCGCCCTGGCTGGACACGCCGACCGTCATCAGCGCCGACCCCGGCTCGCACCCGGACCCGGTGGCCGAGGAGCGCGTGGACGTCTACGCGCTGACCCACAACGAGACCTCCACCGGTGTCGCCGCCCCGATCCAGCGGGTCGCGGGCGCCGACGAGGGTTCGCTGGTGCTGGTCGACGCCACCTCCGGCGCGGGCGGCCTCCCGGTCGACATCACCCAGAGCGACGTCTACTACTTCGCCCCGCAGAAGTCCTTCGCCTCCGACGGCGGCCTGTGGATCGCGGTGTTCTCCCCGGCGGCGCTGGAGCGCGCCCGCGCCGTCCACGCGTCCGGCCGCCATGTCCCGGAGTTCTTCTCGCTGCCCACGGCGATCGACAACTCCCTGAAGAACCAGACGTACAACACCCCGGCCCTGGCCACCCTCTTCCTGCTCAACGAGCAGCTGGAGTGGCTCAACGGCCAGGGCGGCCTGGACTGGGCGGTCCGCCGCACCGCGACCTCCGCGCGCACCCTCTACGGCTGGGCCGAGGAGTCCAAGTACGCCACCCCGTTCGTCGCCGACCCGGCCAAGCGCTCGCAGGTCATCGGCACGATCGACTTCACCGACGAGGTGGACGCGGCGGCCGTCGCCAAGGCCCTGCGCGCCAACGGCATCGTCGACACCGAGCCCTACCGCAAGCTCGGCCGCAACCAGCTGCGCATCGCGATGTTCCCGGCGATCGACCCGGCGGACGTCGAGGCCCTGACGGCCTGCATCGACCACGTCATCGAGCAGCTCTGACGACTCGAACACCTCGGGCCCCGGCAGGACATCACGTCCGGCCGGGGCCCGTACCGTTCCCGCGCCCCTCGTGAACGCGACGGAACCATGGAGAACTGGCGTCCCCTCCGCCAGGAAGCCGGAGGGGACACCACGACCCTACTCGCAGGACAGCTCGCCCGCCTTGATACCGGCCGAACAGTCCCCGCGTTCAAGGCGGCAACGGCACCTACGGCGTGCCCAGGGCCCCGTCGGTCCACATGGCGCGCAGTGCCTTCTTGTCCACCTTGCCGACCTTGGTCGTCGGCAGCTGGTCCAGCAGGACCGTCCTGCGGGGCGTGTACAGGTCTCCCAACTCGGCGGTCACCGCCGCGGCGACCGCCTCCGGGTCGACGTCGGTGCCCCCGGCCGTGGCCAGGAAGATCTGTACGGCCTCCCCGTACTCCTCGTCGGGCACGCCCAGCGCCGCCGCGTTGCGCACACCGGGCAGCGTGAGCAGGAAGTCCTCCAGGACCCGGGAGTAGACGTTGTCGCTGGTAGCGCCGGTGACGATGATGTCCTTGGCCCTGTCGACGAGATAGAGGTACCCCTCGGCGTCGAGATAGCCCATGTCCCCGGTGCGCAGCCAGCCGTCGTGCAGCGTCTCCGCGGTGCGCTCCGGGTCCGCGTAGTAGCCGAGCATCATCGTCTCGCCCCGGACGCACACCTCGCCGACCTGCCTGACGGGCAGCGCCGCCGCGGTGTCCTCACCACGGATCTCGATCTCGACGCCGGAGAGCGCGCGACCGCAGCTGCGCCAGACCTCGGGCCGCCGGGCTCCCTCCGAGGCGAGGTCCCGCTCACCGAACGCGGCGATCCCGAGCGCCTCCGACTGCCCGTAGACCTGACCGATCACGGGCCCGAAGACCTCGGCCGCCTGCTGCAACCGGCTGGGCGACGTGGCCGCGCCGCCGACGGCGATCCGCCGCAGCGCGGGGAACGCGCCCGGCTCGCACTCCGGGTGATCGAGAAGCGCGTACAGCATGGGCGGTACGAACACGCTGACGGTGATCCGCTCCTCGCGCAGTACCGCCAGCGCCGCGCCCGCCTCGAACTCGGGCAGCACGACAAGCGTGGCACCCGTCACCAGCGCCTGAACCGACGTGAGGTGGCCGCTGCCGTGCGTGAGCAGCGTGGCGGCGAGCACCCGGTCCGTGCCCGGGTCCATGGCCGAGAAGAAGCCCGGCACGGGACGGGAGCCCTGCGGGGTGTCCTCCACCAGGTCCAACAGCCAGTCGTAGAGCCGGCGGCTGTGCGCGGCGAGCTTGGGGCGGCCCAGGGTGCCGCCGGTGTAGAAGACGGTGACGGCCTCGTCCGCACCCGGGGCCGGCACGCCGTCGGGGCGCTCCGCGGGGCACTCGGCCGCCACGGCCAGCAGGTCCGTGCTCCGCTGCGCACAGGGTCCGAGGCTGAGCAGCACAGGTGCGTGGGCACTGCGGCCGGCCGCGTCGGCGGCCCGCTCCGCGAAGAGCGGGTCGGTGACCACGGCGCGTGCCCTGGACTGCTCGACCAGCGCGGCGAGTTCGCCGGGCCCCGGCTCGGGCGGCAGGAACACGACGCGGCAGCCGATGAGATGGACCGCGAGCTGCACCAGGACGGAGTCCACGCGGTTGGCCAGGAACAACCCCACTCCGTCGCCGGGCGCGAGCCCCTGCCGGCGCAGCGCGTGCCCTAACCTGAACAGCCGCCGCCGAGCCTCCCCCCGGGTCAGCCGCTGCGCACCCTGGACGAGCGCCTCGGCGTCCTCGTCGGTCTGCCAGTGCTCCAGGATGCGGTCCACGTACGTCCGCGCCTCGGATGCCTCACGCGCATTAGTGATCATGAACGTATGCAAACATGCCGCCGAGGAACCGTGTGGCCATATCGAGCGGGAGTGAATCACTTCTCGATGGGTACGGGGGCGCCACTGACGTTCCTCCGTGCCTCCCAAATTGCCCGAGAAACGCTCCTCCACGTCATCGGCAGAGCCGGTCCGCCTTGATACCGGACACGAACGCGGACCAGGCGGACGCGCCGATCGTGAGCACCGGACCGTTCGGGGACTTGCTGTCGCGGACGGGGACGGTGCCGGTGGTGGCGGCTTGGGACGGCCGCCATTCGACGCAGTTACCGCCGTCCTGACTACTGTGACTGGACTTGATCCACCCGGAATCCGACATCGCGTCAGCCTCTCCTTCGGTCTGGATGGGTACGGGGCATCCGAGCCGAGGGTGCCTCACCGACGCGAGCGACGGAAGAACGCGGCAGGGCCTGGGACGCGCTACGCCCCCTCCGCCAGGAAGTCGAAGGGGGCGTAGTGGCACTGTTCCTAGGACAGTTCGTCCGCCTTGATGCCGGACACGAACGCCGACCAGGCGGACGCGCTGATCGCGAGCACCGGACCGTTCGGGATCTTGCTGTCACGGACGGGGACGGCGCCAGTGATGGCATGGGCCGGCATCCACTCCAGGCAGTTGCCGCCTTCAGGACCGCTGAAGGTGGACTTCAGCCATTCCTGCGGCACTGGCATCGAGGTCTTCACGTCAACTTCTCCATCTGCTCTCTGATCAGGCGCTCCGTGTCCCGGGTCGAGAGTGCCTCACCAGCGAGGGCGTCATAAGCGTGGGAGGCGGCTCGAACGTGCTCCGGTTCCTCAATGATGCCCGTGGTGCGGAACGCCTCAACACATACGCGTGTGACGTGAGCTGGACTGGTCAGAAGGCTGGCTGTGCTGTCGATGAAGAGATGAGGGTCCGCGTCCAGCGGCAGAACCTGGATACGAATGGTGGAACTCGCGCCATGGCTTAGCAGCGCTGCGAGCTGTTCGCGCATGATTTCCCGACTGCCCACGATGCGCTGGATCACGGACTGGCACAGGATGGCGTTCACGTCAGGTCGCGCGGCTCCCCGCAGTATGTCCTGCCGGGCCATTCGGTTGCCTACGGTCCGTGCGATCTCCTGCTCACTGGCCCGTGGGTCACCAGCGCTCAGGATCGCGCGAGCATACGCCGGGGTTTGCAGCAGGCCCGGGACGACGGTCGGAGACCATTCCCGCACCACCACGGCCTCGCGCTCAAGTTTCATCCGCTGCCGATACAAGCTTGGGAAGTCCTGCGCGACGGCCTCCTCCGCCAGCCGTTTGAAGAGCCCGTCCGTCCCGAATACCTGGTCCAGCCGAGCGGGCATTCCTGCGGGGATGCGGCCGATGCAGTTCTCCATGCGGCTGACTGTGGACTTCGACGTGTGGAGCAGCCGTGCCAGCGCGGTCTGCGTCAACGGACCGTCAGGGTAAAGCTCTCTGGCGCTGCGGATCTCCTCCCCGAATTGTTTTCGCGGGTCGACTTCGTCGTTCATAGGACCCCCTGACCGTTGACGTGGTCCTCGGTGATGTACGCGCCATCCCCCGTGGTCAGAAGCTCGCGCATATGCCGTCGTGACCATGGGCCTTGTCGAGCACTGAAACACTCGCAACCCTAGCCCCCATCCAGCCATGCTCGTGACCGTTCGGCCACATCGTGTGACGAACGGAGGACGGGGCGAACGTCTGCCCTACCTCGGCGCGTGAGTGCGTGAAGTCCCCTCCCGGCGGAGGGGACTTGAGCCGTCCGCCTGGGCGGCCACAACTGATCACGGAGGCAACAGTGCTGGTGGAAGAACCGCAGAGTGACTGGCGGGAGAAGGTCGGGGAGGTGGAGGCGGCGCGGGACGATCTCGCGGCCGCGCTCGAAGAGGCCGGGGTCACGTTGCCGTCGCTCGGGACGGAGGCGTCGACGTGCGGGGGCCAGACGATCGCGCTCGTGCATCTGGGGCGGTGCAATGTCGCGACGGCGCACTCGTTGGCGGGTGTGGTGCGGGCCGGGGCGCGGGCGGCGGAATCCGGCGAAACGCCGGTATGAGGCCGCGTCATGGGAGACGAGGAGAAGAAGGAAAAGGAA
>NZ_JCANQV010000279.1:0-7395 GCF_059553635.1 Candidatus Streptomyces philanthi | reverse complement strand
GACCGTCCGCATCACCGAACATCACCTCCCGCAGACCCCCGTCGAAGTGCCCCAGCACCTCATCCAACGCCTCCGCGAACACCGGGAACCGGCCGTACAACTCACGCCCCATCCCCACCCGCTGCGCACCCTGCCCCGAGAACAACACCGCGAGCCTGCCGCCGGCCTCCTGGGCGATGCCGCGGGCGATTTCCCGTACGCCCTGGTCGTCGGTGGTGAGGACCGCGCGGTGGGTGAAGGCGGCCCTGCCGGTGGCGAGGGAGTGGCCGATGTCGACCGGTGAGAGATCGGTGAGTGCGGAGATCCGCTCGATCTGTGCCCTGAGCGCGGCCTCGGACCGGGCCGACACGGGCCAGGGCACGAGGCCCGGTGTCGTGACGGGTTCCTGCGGCGCCGGCTCGTCCGTGTCGGGGGCCTGCTCGATGATGACGTGGGCGTTGGTGCCGCTGACGCCGAAGGAGGAGACGCCGGCCCGCCGGGCGTGCCCGGTGTCGGGCCACTCCCGCTGCTCGGTGAGGAGGGAGACGGTGCCGTCGGTCCAGTCGACGTGCGAGGACGGGGCGTCGGTGTGGAGCGTCTTGGGCAGGACGCCGTGGCGCATCGCCAGGAGCACCTTGATGGTGCCGGCGACGCCCGCCGCGGCCTGGGTGTGGCCCAGGTTCGACTTGACGGCGCCGAGCAGCAGGGGGTGCCGGCGGTCCTGTCCGTAGGCGGCGATGAGGGCGTGGGCCTCGATGGGGTCGCCGAGGGTGGTGCCGGTGCCGTGGGCCTCGACGACGTCGACGTCGGCGGGGGTGAGGTCGGCGTCGGCGAGGGCCTGGCGGATGACGCGCTGCTGGGCCCGTCCGTTGGGGGCGGTCAGTCCGTTGGAGGCGCCGTCCTGGTTGACGGCGGTGCCGCGGAGGATGCCCCAGACGTCGTGGCCGTTGCGGCGGGCGTCGGAGAGGCGTTCCAGGACGAGGATGCCGACGCCCTCGGACCAGCTGGTGCCGTCGGCCGCTTCGGCGAACGGCTTGCAGCGCCCGTCGGGGGCCAGGCCGCCCTGGACCGTGAACTCGGTGAAGGAGTCGGGGCTGGACATGATCGAGATGCCGCCGGCGAGGGCGAGGGTGCACTCGCCGTTGCGCAGCGCCTGGGCGGCCATGTGCATGGCGACCAGGGCCGAGGAGCAGGCGGTGTCGACGGTGACGGCGGGGCCCTCCAGGCCGAAGGCGTAGGAGAGGCGGCCGGACATGACGCTGCCGGAGTTGCCGGTGGCGACATGGCCGCGGACGTCGGCGCCGCCGGTGCCCTGGCGCAGGAGGGTCGCGTAGTCCTGGCCGTTGGTGCCGACGAAGACGCCGGTGCGGCTGCCGCGCAGGGTGGTCGCGTCGATGCCGGCGCGTTCGAACGCCTCCCAGGAGGTCTCCAGCAGCAGGCGCTGCTGGGGGTCCATGGCGAGGGCCTCGCGGGGGGCGATGCCGAAGAAGGGGGCGTCGAAGAGGCCGACGCCGTCGAGGAAGCCGCCTTCGAGGGTGGCGGAGGCGCCGCCGGCGAGGGCGTCGAGGTCCCAGCCGCGGTCGGCGGGGAAGCCGGTGATCGCGTCCTCGCCCTGGCTCAGCAGCCGCCACAGGTCCTCGGGCGAGCGGACGCCGCCGGGGAAGCGGCAGTTCATGCCGACGACGGCGATGGGGTCGTCGTCGGCCGCCCGGACGGCGAGGGCCGGTCCGTCGGCCTCGGGCAAGGTGCCGAGGAGTCCGGAGAGCAGGAAGTCGGTGAGGGCGGTGGGGGTCGGGTAGTCGTAGACGAGGGTGGCGGGCAGTTTCAGGCCGGTGGCGGCCGTGAGGGTGTTGCGGAGTTCGACGGTGGTCAGGGAGTCGAAGCCGAGGTCGCTGAAGGCGCTGTCGGCGCCGATGGCGGCGGTGCCGTTGTGTCCGAGGACGGCGGCCACCTGGGTGCGTACCAGGTCGAGGACGAAGCGCGGGCGGGCGGCCGGGGCGAGTGCGGAGAGTTCACGGCGCAGGGCCGGTTCGCGCAGGGCGGCTTCGGTGCCCGCGGTGGCCGGTGCGGCGCGGTGGAGTTCGGGCAGGTCGGCGACGAAGGGGCTGGGGCGCAGTGCGGTGAAGACCTCCGCGTAGCGCTGCCAGTCGATGTCGGCGAGGGTCTGCGTCGGGGTGCCGTGTTCGATGGCGTGGCGCAGGGCGGTGAGGGCGAGGCGGGGGGCCATGGGGGTGAAGCCGCCGCGGCGGACGCGGTCCTGGACGCCGGTGCCGTCGGCCGCCATGCCGGTCTCGGCCCAGGGGCCCCAGGCCACGGAGGTGGCGGGCAGGCCGTGGGCGTGGCGGTGTTCGGCGAAGGCGTCGAGGAAGGCGTTGGCGGCGGCGTAGTTGCCCTGGCCGGGGGCGCCGAGGGTGCCGGCGACGGAGGAGAAGAGGACGAAGGCGCTCAGGTCCTGGTCGCGGGTGGCCTCGTGGAGGGCGAGGGTGGCGGTGGCCTTGGCGTGGAGGACGGCGGTGAACTGTTCGGGGGTGAGGGTGTCGAGGGTGCCGTCGTCGACGATGCCGGCGGTGTGGAACACGGCGGTGAGGGGGTGTGCGTCGGGGATCTCGGCGAGGACGGCGGTGAGCGCGTCGCGGTCGGCGGTGTCGCAGGCCGCGACGGTGACCTTGGCGCCCAGTTCCTCGACCTGGGCGGCGAGTTCGGTGGCGCCGGGGGCGTCGGGGCCGCGGCGGCTGACGAGCAGCAGGTGCTCGGCGCCCGCCTCGGCGAGCCAGCGGGCGACATGGCCGCCGAGGGCGCCGGTGCCGCCGGTGACGAGGACGGTGCCGGTGGGGCGGTAGGTGTCGGGGGCCGGTGCGGGGCGGTGGTGTGCCAGGCGGCGGACGTAGGTCGCGGTGGTACGGACGGCGAGCTGGTCCTCGTCACCGTCGCCGGCGAGGACGGCGGCCAGGCGGCGCAGGGTGGTGCCGTCGAGCGTGTCGGGCAGGTCGACGAGACCGCCCCAGCGCTCGGAGTGCTCCAGCGCGGCCACGCGGCCCAGGCCCCAGATGGCGGCCTGGGCTGGGCGGGCCGGGTGCTCGGTGCGGTCGGCGGCCACGGCGGTGCGGGTGACGCACCACAGGGGCGCTTCGATGCCCGCGTCGCCCAGGGCCTGGACGGCGGTGGCCGTCAGCGGCAGGCCGGCGGTCGTGGCCGCGTCGGCGTTCCCGTTGCCGTCGCCGACCGTGGCGAGCAGGGACAGGACGCCCGTGAACCCGCCGTGCCCGGAGGCCAGTGCGCGCAGTCGTTCGGCCAGTTCCGCGCGCTGCGGGGCGGTGACGTCGAGGCGTACGGCCGCGGTGCCCAGGGCGCCGGTGACCGTGTCGAGCCAGGCCGGGTCGCCGTCGGCCGGTGCGAGGACCAGCCAGGTGCCGTCCGGGTGTCCGGTGGTGGCGGTGGTGAGGGCCTTCCAGGTGGTGCGGTAGCGCCAGCCGTCGACGGTGGAGAGTTCGCGGCTCTTGCGGCGCCAGGCGGAGAGGGCGGGCACGACGGTGGTGAGGGTGTCGTCGTCCAGGTCCAGGGAGGAGCCCAGGGCCTGGAGGTCGGCGCGTTCCACCGCCGACCAGAACTCCGCGTCCGCCTCGTCGGCGGGGTGTTCGGGGGCGGCGGTCGCCTCGGGCCAGTAGCGCTCACGCTGGAAGGGGTAGGTGGGCAGGTCGGTGCGGCGGGCGCCGCTGCCGTCGAACACGGCGTCCCAGTCGACGCGTACGCCGTGGAGGTGGAGCCGGGCCAGGGCCGTGGTGAGGGCCTGGGCCTCGGGCCGGTCGCGGCGCAGGGCCGGGACGGCGGTGGCGGGGTTCTCGTCGCCGGTGGTGCCGCGTACCGCGCTGCTGAGGACGGCGTCGGGGCCGAGCTCGAAGAAGGTCGTCACGCCGTGCTCGGTGAGCTGCCGTACGGCGTCGGCGAAGCGGACGGTGCCGCGGACCTGTCCGGTCCAGTACTCGGGGGTGGCGAGTTCTTCGTGGGTGAGGAGCGCGCCGGTGACGGTGGACACCAGCGGCACGGTGGGCGCGTGGCAGGTGACGGAGGCGACGGTGCGGGCGAAGTCCGCCAGCATCGGGTCCATGTGCGGGGAGTGGAAGGCGTGGCTGACGCGCAGGCGCTTGGTGCGGCGGCCGCGCTCTTGGAAGTGGGCCGCCACGGCGAGGACCGCGTCCTCGTCGCCGGAGACGACCAGGGACGCCGGGGTGTTGACGGCGGCGACCGCGGCCCGTCCCTCGTAGGGGACGAGTGCGGCGGCGACCTCGTCCTCGGTGGCCTCGACGGAGGCCATGGCGCCGCCCGGGGGCAGGGCCGCCATCAGGCGGCCGCGGGCCGCGACGAGGGTGCAGGCGTCCTCCAGGGAGAGGACCCCGGCGGCGTGCGCGGCGGCGAACTCGCCGATGGAGTGGCCGGCGACGTAGTCGGGGCGCAGGCCCCAGGACTCGGCGAGGCGGAACAGGGCCACTTCGAGGGCGAAGAGGGCGGGCTGGGTGTAGCCGGTGTCGTCCAGCAGCGCGGCCTCGGGGGTGCCGGGTGCGGCGAAGAGGATGTCGCGCAGCGGGCGGTCGAGTACGAGGTCGAAGCGGGCGAGGACGTCGTCCAGGGCCTGGGCGAAGACGGGGTGGCGTGCGGAGAGTTCGCGGCCCGTTCCGGGGCGCTGGCTGCCCTGGCCGGTGAAGAGGAAGGCGAGGCGGCCGCGGTCGGGGCTGCCGGTGAGCAGTGCCCCGTCGGGGCCGTCGTCGCGCAGCGCGGTGAGGGCGCGGGTGAGGGTGGCGGGATCGTCGGTGACGACGGCGGCGCGGTGCTCCAGGGCCGCCCGGGAGGTGGCGAGGGAGTACGCGAGGTCGGTGAGCGGGAGGCCGGGGTGGTCGGCGAGGTGGGTCAGCAGCCGTCCGGCCTGGGCGCGCAGGCCCGCCTCGGTGCGGCCGGACAGGACCAGGGGGACGGGGGCGGGGTCGGCCGGCAGGGCAGGCGGGGTGCCGGTGTTCTCGTCGGGCCTCTCCTCGGGGGCCTGTTCGAGGATGGTGTGGACGTTGGTGCCGCTGAGGCCGAAGGAGGAGACGGCCGCGCGGCGCGGGTGGTCGGTGTCCGGCCAGGGCAGCGGCTCGGTGAGCAGGTGGATGGCGCCGGAGCTCCAGTCGACGTGCGAGGAGGGCCGGTCGATGTGCAGGCTGCGCGGCGCGGTGGCGTGGCGCATGGCCATGACCATCTTGATGACGCTGGCCACGCCGGACGCCATCTGGGTGTGCCCGATGTTGGTCTTGACGGAGCCCAGGAGCACCGGGTGCCCGGGGTCGCGTTCGGGGCCGTAGGTGGCTTGCAGGGCCTGGACCTCGATGGGGTCGCCGAGGGCGGTGCCGGTGCCGTGGCCGTCGATGACGTCGATGGTGGCGGGGTCCACCTTGGCGTTGGCCAGGGCCTGGCGGATGACGCGCTGCTGGGAAGGGCCGTGGGGCGCGGTCAGGCCGTTGGAGGCGCCGTCCTGGTTGACGGCGGAGCCCCGGATGACGGCGAGGACCTGGTGCCCGTTGCGGCGGGCGTCGGAGAGGCGTTCGACGAGGACGAGGCCGACGCCCTCGGCCAGGCTCATGCCGTCGGCCTGGTCGGAGTACGCCTTGCAGCGGCCGTCGGCGGCCATCGCGCGCTGCCGGCTGAAGCCGACGAACGCGCCGGGCGTGGACATGATGCTGACGCCGCCCGCGAGGGCCAGGGAGCTTTCGCCGTTGCGCAGCGACTGGCAGGCCAGGTGCAGGGCTACGAGGGACGAGGAGCAGGCGGTGTCGAGGGAGACGGCCGGGCCCTCGAAGCCGTAGGTGTAGGAGAGGCGGCCGGACAGGACGCTGGAGATGGTGCCGGTGATCAGGTGTCCCTCGGCGCTCTCGGGGCTCGCTCCGGAGGCACCGTAGTCCTGGTAGCTGGCACCGATGAAGGTGCCGGTGGCGGTGGAGCGCAGGGTGGCGGGGTCGATCCCGGCGCGTTCCATCGCCTCCCAGGAGGTCTCCAGCAGCAGGCGCTGCTGGGGGTCCATCGCCAGGGCCTCGCGGGGCGAGATGCCGAAGAAGGAGGCGTCGAAGTCGGCGGCGTCGTGGAGGAAGCCGCCCCGGGTGGAGTAGGTGTGGCCGGCCCGGTCGGGGTCGGGGTCGTAGAGGGCCTCGGCGTCCCAGCCGCGGTCGGTGGGGAATTCGCCGGTGGCGTCGCCGCCCTCGGCGACCAGACGCCACAGGTCCTCGGGGGAGGTGATGCCGCCGGGGTAGCGGCAGCTCATGCCGATGATGGCGAGGGGCTCGTCGTCCGCGGCGGCCGTGGTGTGCGCGGCGGTGGCGGTGGTGCCGGTCGCGGACCCGGCGAGGGAGGCGCGGAGGAAGGCGACGAGGGCGAGCGGGTTGGGGTGGTCGAAGACCATGGTGCTGGGCAGGGCGAGCCCGGTGACGGCGGCGATCCGGTTGCGCAGGTCGACGGCGGTCAGCGAGTCGAAGCCGACGTCGCGGAAGGCGCGCTGTTCGGAGAGGACGTCGGGTGAGGCGTGGCCGAGGGCGGTGGCCGCCTCGCCGCGTACCAGGTCCAGCAGGACGCGTTCCTGTTCGACGGGGGCCATGGCCAGCAGCCGGGCGGCGAACTCGCTGCCGGAGTCCGGGGTGTCGGCGCGGTCCTGGACGAGCCGCTGGATCTCGGGGAGGTCGTCGAAGAGGGGGGTGGGCCGGGCGGCGGTGAAGACGGGGTAGTAGCGCTCCCAGTCGACGTCCGCGACGGCGAGGACGGTCTCGTCGCCGTCGAGGGCCTGCCGCAGGCCGGTGAGGGCCAGCTGCGGGTCCATGAACACCAGGCCGCTGCGGCGGATCTGGGCGGGGTCGACGCGGCCGAGCTTGAGGTCGTCGGCCCAGATGCCCCAGGAGACGGCGGTGGCGCGGGCGCCGCGGGCGCGGCGCTGTTCGGCGAGCGCGTTGAGGTAGGCGTTGCCGGCGACGTAGGCGGCGTGGGCGCCGCTGCCCCACATGCCGGCGGTGGAGGAGTACAGGACGAAGGCGTCGAGGTCGTCGCCGAGGAGTGCGTCCAGGTGCCGGGCGCCGGTGACCTTGGCGTCGATGACCTTCACGAAGTCGTCGGGGGTGGACTCGTCCAGCGTCGCGAGTTCGATGGTGACGGCGGTGTGGACGACGGTCCGTACGGTGCGGCCCTCGGCGGTGAGCGCGTCGAGCATCCCGGCGACGGCGTCGCGGTCGGTCAGGTCGCAGGCGACGACGCTCGCCTCGCAGCCCCGTTCCTCCAGTTCGCGGACGAGGTCGGCGGCGCCGGGTGCGGCGGGGCCGCGGCGGCTGGTGAGGACGATGTGTTCGGCGCCCTGGTCGGCGAGCCAGCGGGCCAGGTGCGGGGCGAGGGTGCCGGTGCCGCCGGTGA
>NZ_JCANQV010000278.1:0-7438 GCF_059553635.1 Candidatus Streptomyces philanthi | reverse complement strand
GTGGCCGGGGACGATCCGTACGCCGCCGCCCGCCTCGTGGCAGCGTGGCGCGGCCCCGGACCCGGTCTCCGCCACGTACAGCGGCGCGCTCCGCACCACCCCCGCCGAGGTGATCAGCACACTCGCCGTCCACACGCCGTCCTGCCAGTGTCCCGAGCGGCGCAGCCGGTCCGGCGGCACCGTGACCTCGAAACCCGACCAGTCGTAACAGTGCAGCTCCTGCCCCGACTCGGCGGTCGCCCGCGCCTGTGCCACCGGCCGCAGCGGCAGCAGCACCCGCCGCCTGCCCCGGGTGAGGACCAGCATCCCCCGGTAGCTGTGCCGGTGGCGGGCGCCGAGGTTACGGATGTACGCGTAGCCGCGCAGCAGCAGCGCCCCCTCCCGCCACACCGCCTCCAACACCCGCGCCCGTACGGGCAGATCACCGCGGCCGAGCCGGGTGACGCCCGGCGGCAGCGGCAGCGCGGGCTCCAGCGGCAGCGCGGCGCGGCGGCGCAGCGGCGGCCCGGTGACCAGGAAGCCGCCCGGGTTGCGCCGCTGGTGGTCCAGGAGGCGCAGCAGCGCGTCGAGCTGCCCGGTCCGCACCAGGTGCCAGCGCATCCGTGGCTCCACCGGGAGCGACGCGAACAACCGGGGGTCGATGCCCGCGAGCGTGCCACGGGCGTGCTCCAGGAACCCCTCCCGCCACTCCGCCGGGGCCGTCGGCAGCGCCTCGACGAGATCCTGGAGCCCCTCGGTGAGCTGCGCCCTGTCGTACGCGGCCCGGAACGCGGGGCCCCGCGCCGGGTCGCGCAGGAAGCGGCCGACGCGGTCCATGGCCGCGAACCGCTCCCGTACGGCGGCGGGCCGCGGCAGCGGACGGCGTCCCGGCGGCTGCGGCAGCCGCCAGTAGCAGACGTGCTCCCGCAGCACGTCGACCGCTTCGGCGAGGAAGTGGGCGGGCACGGTGACCACCGCGTCCTCGCACCACGCGCCCTCCGGGAAGGCGAACGCGTGCCGGGCCCAGAAAGCGTGGCGGAAGACCTTGTTGCGGGCGAAGTGGTCGGAGAGCAGGGTGCGGTCGGCGGTGATGTGGGTGCGCAGGGTGGTGTCGCGGTCCGCCGGGTGGTGGCCGGACTGGGTGCGGCCTTCCGGGCCGAGCCGGTAGACGTTGCCGGTCGCCAGGTCCGACCCGGACCGCTCCAGCAGCGCCGTCAGATCCTCGTACGCGCGGGGCAGCAGCACGTCGTCCGGGTCGAGGAACGCGAGGTAGGGCGTGTCGGGGAAGGCGTGCCGGGCCCCGGCGTTGCGGGCCGCGCCCCGGTCGGCGCCGGGGTCGGGAAGCGCGAGGCGCACGGTACGGAAGCGCGGGTCCCGCTCGGCGAACCGGCGGGCCAGCGCGGCACACCCGTCATCGCCCGCCCCCTCCGCCGCACTGGTCACCAGCACCACGTCCAGCGCGGCCAGCGTCTGCGCCGCCACCGACGCCAGACAGTCCGCCAGACCCCGCTCCGACCCACCGGCGCGCGGCACCGGGACAACGACGGTGATCCGTGGCTTCATCCCCGCACCAACCTTCCGACGGACGCGACACGGTGCGCGGCGTTCAACTCGCCCGGCGGCGCCCCGGTCACCACGGCTGCGCTGAAAGGGGCATGTGGGGTGGGCTGAACGGGTGAGGGGGCGTGGGGTGGTGCGGCGCCGGAGGTGCGGGACGGTGCCGACCGTGCGACGCGGGTGAGTGCCCAGGGCGGACATCCCCACGCCCCGCCGTGAGCGCGAACCCCGCCGCCCCCGCTCGCCGACCGCGCCGTTCCGGGGAGTGGCGCGGCCCGGGTCGGCGCGCCGTGCGGCACGGGTGTGGCCGGATGCCGTAGACCGTGGCGAGGACCCGTTGGCGCGGGCACGGCCCGTGCGTCCGGGGCCCTGCCGACCCACACCGCAGCCCCGGCGCCGCACGGCCCGTGCCGGGGCCCGAACCAGGGAGAGGTGTCCGCGACCGATGCCCGGCCGAACCGACAGCCCCGCAGCACCCGTCGATCCCGTAGACCCCGCCGATCCCTCCGTACCCGCCGCCCCCCTGGGACCGGCGGGCCCCGCCGCCCCCACCCATGTCTCCACCCCGGCCCACCCACGGCCCCGGCCGCGCCTCCGGCACCTGTGGCCCCCCTGGCGGCTCCGGACGCTCTCGCCCCACGCCCGCCTGCTGCGTCGCATCGGCCGGGTCCGGGTACTGGAGATCGGCTGCGGCACCGGCCACCGGCTCGCCGGCTGCGCCCCCGGCAGCGTCGGCATCGACCACGACCCGCACTCCGTCGACGCCTGCCGCGCACGCGGCCTGACCGCCTACACCGCCGACACCTTTCTCACCGGCCCGCACGCCCGCCCCGGCGCCTTCGACGCCCTGCTCTGCGCCCAGGTCCTCCACCAACTCACCGACGAACAGGCCGAGGAACTGCTGCGCGCCTACCTCCCCTACATCCGCCCCGGCGGCGGCGTCGCCCTGATCACCCCGCAGGAGGCCGGCCACCGTGACGCAGCCGTCCCCGACCGCTGCACCGACTTCACCCTCCTCCAAGGCTTCGCCGAAACCACCGGCCTCACCGTCCGCCGCACCTACTCCTCCCCCCTCCCCCGCTCCGCCGGAAAACTCCTCCCCTTCAACGCCTTCATCCTCATCGCCCAACTCCCCACCTGACCGCCCGCCCCTCCCCACACACCACCCCCGCCGCCGGAGGGTCCGACGACGGGGGCGGGGGGCGACCTCTTGGCGGGTTACCGCAGCCGGTCGTTCCGTACGGCCTCCACAAGTGCGTTGACCTGTGCGTACGAGAACAGGAGGGCCGGTCCGTGCGGGTTTTTGCTGTCGCGTACGGCGATGATCTGCTGGTTGGTGTCGAGGATGCCGAATTCGACGCACTGGGCCCCCGTGTTGGAGCGTGAGGACTTCCACCAGGTGACGGGCAGGGTGGATGCGTCGTCGATGTGGCTCACTGTCGTCCCCTGTCTTTCGATGGGCGCTTCGGCTACCGCAGACGGTTATTGCGTACGGCCTCCACAAGCGCGTTGACCTGTGCGTACGAGAACAGGAGGGCCGGTCCGTGCGGGTTTTTGCTGTCGCGTACGGCGACGGTCTGCCGCCCGGCGTCGAGGATGCCGAATTCGACGCACTGGGCTCCGGCGTCGGAGCGTGAGGATTTCCACCAGGTGGTGGGCAGGGTGGATGCGTTGTCGATGTGGCTCATAGCTGTTCCCTTATCTCTGCGATGCGTTCCATCGACCACTCCACCGGTCGTGCCGCTGCGCGCAACCGCTCGAAACCGTCCTGATAGACGGCCACCTGCTCCCGTTCCTCGACGTACAGCGCAGCCGTCAGGCTCTCGATGTGGACGACATCGAGGTCGGCGTGATCCTCGAAACCGAGAATGGTGTACGAGCCGATCTGTCCGACGTGTGGTGGAGCGTCGGTCGGCAAAATCTGGATGTTGACGTTCGGTCGTTTACCCAAGGAGAGGAGTCGACCGAGCTGTTCGTGCATCACATCTTCGCGGGCGCAGCGGGTTCGCAAAGCCCCCTCCGCAACGATCGCCCACAGGTTCAGTGGGTTTTCGCGGGTCAGAACGGACTGCCGTGCGAGCCGGATCTCTACCAAGGCGTCGATCTTTGCTTCGATGGCCTCGGACATCGCCGTCGCTGTGATGACCTCCCGGGCGTACTCGCCCGTCTGCAACAGACCCGGGAGAACGCCGCATTGCCAGGCAGAGACCGCCGTCGCCTCCGCCTCCAGGCTGATCAGGTCCTCGTACACCGGAGTCAGGACGCCTCGGTACGAGTGCCACCAGCCGCGTTGGGCGCCCTCGCGGGTGAGGGTCAGTAGTGCGGCCCTCAGTTCGTCGCTGACCTCGCGGTTGAGTTCGCCGTACAGATCGAGGAGTTTGTCCACGTCCTTCGTCTTCGCGGCGCTCTTGGCCGTCTCCAGTCGCGACAGCTTGGCCACCGTGAACCGGCCGCCGGACTTCTCTCCCACTTCCTCAAGGGTGAGTTCGCCGCGCAGAGCGCGCAGTTTTGCGCCGAGCCTGCGTCGGCGCACGGTTGGTGCGCTCACGGATGTCCCTCCCTGGACGGTGTCGTGCCCGGCCAGTGTGCCGTGTGGTGACTCCCGTGTCATCCGACCATCCCTGCGAATCGAACGGGTTTTCAGTGAGTCATGCAAATTCTCATTTTTTCTCGAACGACTTGCATCGCGAGTCGAAGAGGCGCCAATCTCTGGGCGAGAACGCGCTACATGTCCGTCCAGCGTGACGAGATTTCGCGCTGGTCAACCATGCCCAAGAGGGGATTCGCATGGCGACCATGCTCCCGAAGCGTCCGGAAAGTCCCTGCCAGCACCCTTTGGGTGGTACGTCGTCCGAGCTGAGGCTCGCGAGTGCGCCGGAGTCCGTGCGTCAAGCCCGGCAGTACGCACGGGAGTTCATCGACTCCCACGTTCCGGACATTCCCCCGGGCCGTGCTGACGATGTGCTGCTCATCGTCTCCGAGTTGGTGACCAACGCCGTGCGCTACGGCACCGAGCCGGGCGACTGCCTGCTCGTCGTGCTGGAGGCCGGCGACGACCGCGTACGCGTCGAGGTGCACGACCCCACACGTCGGCGCCCCCGGGTGAAACCCGGGAGCGCCGAGCGGGAGCGGGGGAGGGGCATGGCCGTTGTCGAGGCTCTTGCCGTCGTGTGGGAGGTCGGTGACCGGCCCCTGGGCAAAGTCGTTCGGGCGGAGGTCGCATGGCCCCCGCCCCCGGTCAGCGGGTTGCCGGGCGGGGGCGCGGGCGCTTGCGGGCGGTGACGATGGCGCGGGTGAGGACGGGCGGGAGCAGGTCCACCGCGAGGCGGCGCCACGGGCTGCGGGAGGTGCGGGCCGCCGTGGGGCGGGCCGGTGAGCGCGGTGCGGCGGGGGGTGCGGACGGGGCCGGGCGGTGGCGGGAGACCGGGTGGGCGGGTTCGTCGGCCTTCTTGGCGCTGATACGGATCAAGGGGGCGCCGTTGACGGACTGGACCTCGTGCCAGACGCCCTTGCGGCCCTTGAGCCATTCCAGCAGCGCGGCCTGTACGGGCTCGGGGTCGCCCCAGGTTCCGTAGAACTTGGTGCCGGTGACGCAGACGGGGCGCAGGCCCTCGGTGGAGACCGCCTGCCAGGTGGCGGCGGCCACCCCCGGGCAGTGCTCGGCGCGGTAGTCGTCCAGGACCACGATGCCGTCGGTGGTGAGCAGGTCGCGGACGGCGAGGATGTCGCCGTGGACGTGCTCGTACAGGTGCGAGGCGTCGATGTGGGCGAACCGGACGCTGCCGTCGGCGACATGGTCCCGGACCACCGAGCTGGGGCCCTGGACGATCTCCGGCAGCGCGTCGTGGAAGGAGAGGTAGTTGGCCTCGAAGGCGCGGCGCGTCAGGGTCGCGTAGGACTTCCGCATCTCCCGGGAGTTGGAGGCGTCCTCGGCGGGGGTGTCGAAGAGGTCGCAGACCGTGAAGCGTTCGCCGGGGCCCAGCCGGGCGCCGAGGAAGATCGCGCTTTTGCCCATGTAGGCGCCCAGTTCGAGGAGGTCACCGCTCTGCGACCGCTCGCGCTGGTACGCCAGGAGCCGGTCGAAGAGGAGTTGGTCGGCGGTGAAGAACCAGCCCTTGACGTCGGACAGCCGGGTCGGGCGGGGAAGCTGTTCGTCACTCCGGTCTGCGGTGGGGGCAGTCATGTGCGGTCGGTCTCCAGACGGTCGGCTCGGTGGGCGGTGACCAGCGATGTGGAAACGGTGAACTGCGAGGAGGGTGAACTGCGGAAGGAGAAGGAAGGGGAGAGAAGGCGGGAGGAGTCGGCGGGGCAGGGGGACGGGAACGCGGTGGTGCGTGCGGCGTCCCCGGCCTCGGTACCGGTGCGCGGTGCTCTCTGGCAGGCCCTGGCGCACGCTGTGCGGCGTGAGGTGTCCGACATCGTAAGGCACGCCGGATGAACGGAAGGTGCCGATGGGGCGGGCGGGAACACCCCGGCGCCCACCCGCCGCACCGCACGGCGGACAGCGTCCCTGGTACGGGCACCCGCAGCGCTGAATCGGTTCTGTGACAGGGCTGTTACGGGCGCTTGTGATGCGCGGCGGCACCGCCTCCGAGGGGCGTGATGCCGTGTGTCGCCGAAGGGGTACGGGCGTCCACGTCCGACGTGGCACCGGGCCCAGGTGGCCCGGGACGCGGGGCGGGGACCGGCGGTCATGGGTGCCCGCGCCTCAGCGATGCACGCCGCCCAGCACCCCCCTCCGTGACAAGCCCGAGCCCCCGCCCCCCACAGCGGCGGCGCGCTCGACGTCCAGCCCGTTTCCCGACCGTCGAGCCCCATCCCTCACAACAACGGCGGCGCCCCCGGCGCCCCCGCCGATTGGGCCGCGCGCTGGAGGGCGCTGGCGAGGAGGGCCAGGTCGGTCGGGCCGTTGCCGAGTTCGCGCAGGGGGCGGCGGGCCGGGGGGTCGCCCATGCGCTGCCACTCCAGCGGGACGACCGTGGGCCGCAGTGTCGACGTACGCGGTATCCGGCCGGTGACGCGTCCGGCCTGGAACGGGGTCGAGGAGCCGTCCTCCGCGCGGTGCAGCCGTCCCCGGCCGGGCGGGACCGGCTCGGACGGGTCCGTCGTCTCGCCCAACCGGACGCGCAGCCCGGCCCGTTCGCTCGTCGCCGTCCCCTCCGTACGGTCCGGGTGGCCGGTCGCGGCGATCAGATGGACGCCCAGGGCCGCGCCGTGCCGGGCCACCGCCTCCAGCGCCCGCACCACCGAGCCCGCCGACGGCCGGCCCGTACTGCCCAGCGCGGGCGCCACCAGTGCGTCGAAGTCGTCTACCAGGACGCACAACCGGGGCATCGGCGCCACCGCCGGCTCCTCGGGCGGCGGCGCGCCCCGCGACCGCAGCCGCAGCGTGCCGGTCGTCGACGGGTCCTGCTCCTCGGTCGTACGGCGCGGGGCGATCACCCGGGGCGCCGGCAGATGCTTGGCGCGCCACTCCCCGAACGGGGTCCCCGCCAGGACCTCCGCGCGTCGCTTCAGCTCCGACGACAGGGCCTGCGCGAACTCCCGCATCCGTACCGGGTCCGAGGCCGCGAGATACGTCGAGACGTGCGGCAGGTCGGTGCACATCCGCAGGCCCTCGCCGCGTTCACTGCCCCCGCCGTCCACCAGCACCATCGACAGCAGGTCGGGCCGCTGCGCCGAGGCCAGCGACGCGGCCAGGGAACGCAGCAGTTCCGTTTTGCCGGTGCCGGGCGCGCCCTCCAGCATCAGGTGCGGGCCGTCGGCGGCGAGGTCGGCGGAGAGCGGGCCGTGGGGGCCCGCGCCGAACACCGCGGCGGCGTCCGTCCGGCCGTCGTCGAGCGCCGCCGCCCACCGGGCCATCAGGGAAGCGGGGGTGGCACGGGCCAGGCCCAGTTCGTCC
>NZ_JCANQV010000277.1:0-7499 GCF_059553635.1 Candidatus Streptomyces philanthi | reverse complement strand
ACGACGAGCGCCCGGGGCGGCGGGGCCGGGGCGGGCCCCGGCCCCCTGTGCGGTGCGGTCACCGGCGGTCGCCCAGTGCCGTGGGGGCGATCCTCGGCGGGGTGAGGACGGCCGTCGCGGACGGCGCGAACGGTGCCTGGACGAACACGCCCAGCCGCAGGTCGTCGCCGGTGCCGAGGAAGGTCCGGGCGAAGCGCCAGTCCTCCTCCCCCGGTACGCGCCAGAAGGCGGCGTACCGGCGGCCCTCGCGGGTCAGCAGCAGGTCCGCCTCGGGGCCGTCCAGCCGGGGGCCGAGCGCCTCGTCGGACCACGGGCGGGACAGGACGGTGACGACCGCCCAGCCGCCGTCCCGGGTCCGTTCGACGCACGCCTTGAACCAGCCGTCACCGCCGTGCAGGGCGAGCCCCGCCGCGTCGCCGAACCGCGTCTCTTGGCCGTCGGTGACCGTGACGCGGGTCCAGGCGGTGAAGTCGCCGGAGACGGGGTGCTGGAGCAGCGGCAGGCTGTCCGCCTCGTAGGAGCCGGGCATGGCGAAGAGGTCGGCGCCGCCGGGCGCGGTGATCTCCAGCGTGCCGTCGTCCCGCAGGGCGCAGGAGCGCGGGCGGCCGGTCCAGCGCCAGTCGACGGCGCGGCCGTCCCCGGCGGGGAGGGTGAGCGGGGCGCCGGCCGTCACGGCGCGGTCATCCCGCCGTCGACGCTGATGGCCTGGCCGGTGACCCGGGGGGCGCCGGCGAGGTAGGCGACGAGGTCGGCGATGTCCTGCGGGGTCTGGAACTCGCGCTGCGGGATCATCGACCGCATCCGCTCCCAGCACTCGTCCTCGGTCTCGCCGGGCCGGACGAACTCCGACAGCAGGTACTGCCACATGTTGGAGCGGATCATGCCGGGGCAGACCGCGTTGACGCGGATGCCCTCCTTGGCGACCTCCTGGGCGAGGGCGGCGGTGAAGCCCACCACGCCGAACTTCGCGGCGCAGTAGTGCGCGACCTTCGCGAACCCGGAACGGCCGGACACCGACGAGAAGTTGATGATGGCGCCGCCGCCGGAGGCGCGCAGCAGCGGCAGCGCCTGTCGGGAGGAGAGGAAGACGCCGTCGAGGTTGCCGGAGACCACGTGCCGGAACTCGGACAGTTCCATCCGCTCGACGGGGCAGACATGGGTGACGCCGAAGGCGTTGACGACGGTGTCGAGGCGCCCGTGCGTCTCGCCGAGGCCGGCGTAGAGGCGGCGGACGGCGTCCTCGTCGGTGGCGTCGGCCTCGGCGGCGGTGACGTCCATGCCGTCCGCGGTGAGCCGGGCCGCCAGTTCCTGGGCCTCGGCGAAGCCGCTGACGCGGGTGGAGCGGTAGTGGTTGAACTCCGAGGGCAGCCGGTCGGTGTCGGCGACGACGACGGCGGAGCCGCGCCGGGCGAGGGTCTCGACGACGGCGGCGCCGATGCCCCGGCCGCCGCCGACCACCAGGGCCACCTTGCCGGTGAGGTCCGTCGAGGGCTGTGCGTTGTCCACGGTCATCGTTCCTTTCCGGTCGCCGCGCCGGTGGGCGCGGGAGCGAGGGAGTAGGGCAGCGGCGGCAGGACGAGGGCGTCCAGGAGCCGGGGGAAGGCCCGGTAGTCGGCGAGGTTGCGTTCGGGGCGGGTCACCAGGTGCCGCAGTGCGGTGACGTCCGTGCCGTCGTCCGGGTCCAGGGCGTCGAGCGCGGCGAGGACCGCGTCGTCGCGCCGCCCGAAGAAGTCGCCGAACAGCCGCTCGGCGCTCTCCAGGGCCTTTTCGGGGTCGGTGCCGGTGCGCGGGGGGACCCGCAGCCGGTCCGGCAGGGTCGTGTCGTGGGCGGGGTCGAGGGGCAGCGGAGTGCCGTCGAGGGCGCACAGGAAGGCGGCGTCGCGGTAGGGGCCGGTGGTGCGCAGGGCCGCGGGCGCGAAGTCGCGGTGCAGCAGCTTGTCCGTCAGGACGTCCTCGTCGACCCGGCCGAGGGGGACGACCCGGCTCATCACGAAGTCGCCGGTGGTGTCGAGGGTGGTGGGCACGAGGTTGTCCGGCGGGAGGAGTTCGACGGCGGGGCCGACGTCGGCGGCGAGGACGGGCACGCCGTGCGCCAGCGCCTCCAGCACCACCCGGCCCAGCGTCTCGCGGGACGCGGTGCTCGGGAACAGCAGGACGTCGATGCCGGAGAAGAACTCCGCGAGCCGGTCCTGGCCGAGGACCCCGGCCAGGCGCACCGCGTCGGCGGGCACGCCCTGCTCGCGCAGCGCCGCCCGGATCGGGTCGGCCTCCCAGCGGGGGTGGTTGGGCTTGCCGGCGCAGGTCAGCGTGGTCCGTCCGCCGGTGGCGCGGTGGCAGCGGGCGAAGACCGACAGCACCTGGTCGAAGTTCTTCGCCAGGGACAGCGCGCCCAGGTAGCCGAGGCGCAGCGGCTCGCCGGGGCCCGGGACAGGGGCGGGCGGGCGCAGCGGCAGCCGGTCGAGCATCGGGTAGGCGACGGCGGTGTCGGTGTCGTCCAGTGCCGGGAACTGGTCGCGGAACAGCCGCCGGGTGTAGGCGGTGGGGAACAGTGCGAGGTCGCCGGGGCGCAGCAGCGGCGCGCACAGTTCCTCCTGGGCCCAGTAGCCGGACCACAGGGCGGTGTGCACCTCCCGCACGATGCGGAAGCGTCCGCCGGTGCGTTCACGCCAGAGGTGGTAGAGGAAGGCGTACGGGCCGGAGCCGGCGTACACCACGTCGCCGGGGTCCGCCCCGGCGACGCTGGCGGGGCCGGTGGTGAGGTCGTGCCAGGCCACGGTCCGGTGGCGGGTGAGGAGGCCGGCGGCCTCACGGTGCATCAGGATCGCGCCGTCGACGATCCCGTCGGTGTCCGGCGCCCGGTAGTCATGCGTGTGCAGCCGCACGGGTGCCCTCCGTACCGGTCCGGAGGCCGGTGAGCAGCGTGCGCAGCTGCTCGGGGCCCATGCCGTGCCGCCGCAGCTGGCGGTCGTGGACGCAGGTGTCGATGTCCTGGCGTACGCCGTGGACCTCGGCGGGCAGCAGGTACTTGGCCCGCAGTCCCTCGCCGAAGCCGCCCCGGGCGCCGTTGTACTCGACGGTCAGCAGCCGGCGGCAGCCGGTGAGCAGCGCGAGGTCGGCGGCGGACAGGTCGGGGTCGAGGGCCGCGCAGTGCAGGTGGGGCAGGCCCGTTGCCTCGTTGGCCTCGGCGACCAGGACACCGGCGTAGCCGAAGGTGACGACGGCGGCCTCGGGCCGGTCGCCGGGCGGGGTGAGCCAGACGCCGCCGTCGAGGTCGGCGGAGCAGTCCGCGGCGGGCGGGTCGAACTTGGCGTCGGCCATGCTGACGATGTGCGCGGTGTCCGGGTGGGCCTCCAGGCGGCGCAGGCAGGCGGCGAACTCGGCGGCGGTGACCGGTTCGTACACCCGGGTGTCCAGCAGCAGTCCCAGGAGGTTGGCGGCGTTGTGGGCGCTGCCCCAGGCGCCCCAGCTGCGGCCGGCGAGGACCAGGAGGTTGCGGACACTGGTGGTGGCCTCGGTGAGCATGCTCAGCGAGTCCATGTAGTACATGGCGTCGGTGGCGACGACCTTGAGGACGCGCTCGGGCAGGGCGAGGGTCAGTCCCACCGACAAGGTCTCGGCCAGTCCGGTGTTGGTGTACGGGACGTGGTCGCGCAGCCCGAACCGGGCCGCCATGTCGGCGGTGAACACGGCCATCTCGCGGCCGGTGTCGCGCTGGTGCGCGGCGAGCATCCGGCCCGCGGTGGTCGCGAAGGACACCTTGGGGCGGGCGCCGGCGGGCGGGGCGGCGGCGGGCGGTTTGAAGCTGTGGTCGCCCTTGCGGGTGCGGCACACCAGGGCCGCGGAGCCGGGCGCGGCGAGCAGCGCCCCGAGGGCGTCGGCCACCGCCGCGGCGTCCTGGCCGTCGGTCTCCTCGACGCGGCCGAGGTAGCTGCCGAGGTAGGAGAGGCTGACGGGCTTGGGCAGGGGTTCGATGCCCTTGCCGTTGGCGTCGACGACCAGGACGAGGTTGGTCAGCCCCTGGTCGTGGGCGAACCGCAGGCACTCGAAGACGACGCCCTCCTGGAGTTCGCCGTCGCCGGCCAGGCACACCACCTTGCGGTCGTCGCCGCGGGCGGCGAGGTCGCGGGCGAGGCCCACGGCCTGGGCGACGCCGACGCCGAGGCTGTAGCGCATGGTGTTGGCGAAGCCGAGGTCCTGGTGGACGACGCCGGTCAGCCCGCCCTGGTGCAGGGTGGTCAGCGGCGCGAACGGGAACGTCCCGCGGACGTAGTGCTCGGCGTAGAAGGCGGGCGCGATGTGGCCGCGGCCGACGATGAGTTCGGCGGGGGGCCTGCTGCCGGGGACGGCGTCGGCCTCCTCCGGTATCTGGTGGCCGATGCGGGGCAGGGCGCCGCTGGGGGGCACCAGGCCGAGGGCGAAGCAGGCCCGCACGATCTGGAGGGAGGAGACGTTGCTCTGGTGGTTGCCGGAGCCGGCGATCTCGTGCATCCGCAGCAGTACGTCGGCGCTGTCGGTGTAGAGCCGTTCCGGTACGGCGGCGGCGAGCTTGCGCAGGCCCTCCGTGAGGTCGGAGGATCCACCGCCGTCGGAGGCGTTCCGTTCGATCTCGGCGAGTTCGCGTGTGACGACCGCCCGTTCCTCTGGGGTGAGGCGGGGCAGCGCCTCCCGGGCGGGCCCGGCGAAGCGGTCCTGGAGTGTTCTCATCGCCCGGCCCCGCAGACCTCGTCCAGCGCCTCGCCGAGGACGCCCAGCGTCTCGTCGGCCTCGGCCTCGGTGGTGACGAACGCGGGGGCGAGCACCACCCAGTCGTCCTGGCCGCGCAGGATGACGCCGCGTGCGAGGCAGGCCCGCGCGACGCGCTCGCCGAGCGGCCCGGCGGCGGGGTCGGCGCCGTCCGCGACCAGCTTGACGCCGTAGAGCAGGCCGATGGCGCGGACGGTGCCGCGGGCGCCCACGATGTCGCGCAGGCGGGGTCCGATGTGGTCGGAGAGCCGCCGGATGCGGTCGGGGAAGCCGCCCTCGCGGAAGTGGGTGACGGCCGCCAGGCCCGCGGCGGAGGCCAGGGGGTTGGCCGCGTAGGTGTGGGAGGGCGCGAACGCGCGGGGGCCGCCGGTGTCCCCGAGTCCGGCGGCGACCGCCTCGGACATCAGCACGGCGGCGAGCGGCGCGTAGCCGCCCGAGATGCCCTTGCCGACGCACATCAGGTCGGGGGTGACGCCGAAGGTCTGGGCGGCGAACGGGGAGCCGGTGCGTCCGAAGCCGGTGACGATCTCGTCGAAGACCAGCAGGACGCCGTGCCGGTCGCAGACCTCCCGCAGGCCGGCCAGGTAGGCGGCCGGCGGGATCGCCATGCCGCGCAGGTGGATCACCGGCTCGACGACCAGCGCGGCCACGGAGTCGGGGCCCTCCGCCTCGATGGTGCGCTCCACCATCGTCACGGCGAGGGCGGCGGCCGCGTCGGCGTCGAGGCCGCAGAAGGACTCCAGGCAGTCCGGCGGCCAGAAGTGGACGACGCCGGGGAGCCCCGGGCCGAACCGGGTGACGTCGGGACGGCCGGTCAGCGACAGGGACCCGAACGTCGCGCCGTGGTAGCCGTGGTAGTGGCTGAGGACCTTGACCTTGCCGGGGCGGCCGTGGGCCCGGTGGTGGGAGCGGGCGAGCCGGACGGCCGCCTCGATGGCCTCGGAGCCGCCGTTGACGAGCTTGGCCGCGGTGATGCCCTCGGGCGCCAGGTCGACGAGGGAGGCGGCGAGGTCGAGCGCGGCTCGGTTGGCGCCGTGCAGCGGCGGGTTGAACGGCAGGGTCCGCAACTGCGTGGTGACGGCGTCGACGATCGGTGCGCAGTCGTAGCCGAAGCAGGTGACGAAGACACCGGAGAGGGCGTCGAGGTAGGAGCGTCCGGTGGCGTCGGTGAGGCGGACGCCCCGCGCCGAGGCGAAGAGGAGCGAGTCGTCGGAGTGCGGTACCTCGAAGCAGTAGGCGGACATGTCGGTCGGCCACGGCGATGCCGGGGTCGGGGGAACAGGCATGGGAAAGCCCTCCGTGCTCGTTGGGGGAAGGGAGATGCGGAGAGGAACGAGGGTGCGGGGAGGTGACGGGCCGGCGGGTGCGGGGGCGCACCGGGGCCCGTCCTCCGGGCAGGCCGTACCGCCGGACCGGCGCGCGGTACGAGGGGAAGCGGGCGGGCGCGGGCGCCCGGTGCCGCTGCGGGGACGGGGG
Organism: Candidatus Streptomyces philanthi; assembly: GCF_059553635.1. NCBI lineage: Bacteria > Bacillati > Actinomycetota > Actinomycetes > Kitasatosporales > Streptomycetaceae > Streptomyces > Candidatus Streptomyces philanthi. The sequence goes on along the minus strand of NZ_JCANQV010000277.1, from coordinate 1,280 downwards.
TGCTCAGGGCGGCGAGGCGGCCGCGAGCAGGTGGTGCAGGGCGGACCTGCGGGCGGGCGACAGCAGCGCGAAGTAGTCGAGCCACACCGGGCTGAGGATGTCCCGGTCGACGATGTCCTTGGCGATGTCGACGATCACCGGCAGCGAGTGCGCCATCAGCAGCGGCATCAGCAGCCGTTCCTCGCCGCGCCGCAGCAGCCCGCGCTCGCGGGCCTGTGCGGTGAAGCGGCGCACGCAGGTGTGGCGTCCGGCGGCGTCCGGCACCCGTCCCACCGTCTCGGCGAGCCAGGCCAGGTCCAGCAGCCGGTCGCCGACGTGCAGATTGTCGAAGTCGAGGACCGCGAGGACCTCGGGCGCCGGCCCGTCGCCGGCGAACAGGAAGTGGTGGGGGTGGAGGTCGCTGTGGACGACGGCGGGCCGGGGGCACGGCTCCCCGTGGCCGGGGAGCCCGGCGTCGCGCAGCAGCGGCCCGGAGGCCACCACCGCGCGCAGTGCCGCGGCCGCCGCCCGGTGCCAGTCGTCGTCCTTGCTCCGGGCCAGCGGCAGCAGCCGCTCCTCGGCCTCGGTGAGGGCGTGCGTCCAGCGTTCCTCGTCGACCAGGCGCGGCAGCGGTACGGGCGCGAGCGCGTCCGTGACCTCGCCGGGCAGGTCGTCGAGGGCCTGCCGCAGGGCGAGTCCGGTGGTGAGGACGGCGTCGGCCTGGGCGGGGCTGGGGGTGGTGGTCGCGGCGCCCCGGTAGTACGGGGTGAGTTCGCAGACCAGTCCGTCGTGCCACACGGCGGGCGCGCCGTCCGCGGCCGGGACGGCCCGGGGCACCGGGACGCCGCGGGCGTGGCAGTGCGCGAGGACGCGCTCCTTGAGGGGGTAGAACCGTTCCTGGCGGGCCGCTTCGCGGTGGAGCTGCACCTTCAGCACGTGCTCGCCCCGGTGCCCGACCCGCCAGAGTCCGGCGGTGTGGCTGAGGACCCGCTGGGCGCCGCCGGGTGCGTCCGGGGCGGCGTCGCCGGCGGGGAGCGGACGGACCGGGAGTCCGGCCCAGGGTGCTCCCCAGTGAAGGGCGAGCACCCGCCGCACCCACGCCGCGCCGCCGACCGGACCGCCGTCCGGGAGCGGCGGGTCCTCGCGTGGCCATTCCTGCTTGTGCATAGCGTCCTTGTCCTGAGGGGGTCTGCCCTCAAGAGCACCGCATCCGCGCGGGGGACACCAGGTCCCCAAGACCTTCGGTGAGGGCACCGGACGCTGCCCTTCCGTTCCGGCCGGAGGGTCGTTGTTCCCTGTTC
>NZ_JCANQV010000276.1:0-7534 GCF_059553635.1 Candidatus Streptomyces philanthi | reverse complement strand
GTCGGCGGGCGCGCGGAAACCGTTCCTCCGAGAGGGGGACGGTGCGCTGATCCGTGCGGACGGGTGCGGGTAACCGGGGCGCGAGGGCTGGTTCCCGCGCGGGTGTCATCAGGACGGGCGACACGGCACGGGCGCGCGAGGGCGGGGAGTGCGGTGGTGTGGGCGGGGGTGTGTGGTTGACGGGCGCGCCACCCTGCGGGCGCCGGTTCGCGCCCTGGGGGACTCCGATGTACGGGCCGGGGTGCGCGCGGCGCGGGCCCGCCGTACGCCCCGGGCCCCACGCGGACCGGCACATGCCCGGTGCCTCACCCGCCCCCGCGCCCCCGGCGTACGACGGCGCCCGGCCGGCCAGGGTGTACTCCCCGGCCGGCCGCGCGCCGGTGCTGTGACGGGTGGGTGCCGGTCAGATGTGGCCGACGCCGGCGCCCGCCTCCGCGTTCTCGCCGCGTTTGGTGAACACGGCGACCAGGGCCGCGACGACGGCCACCGCGCAGGCGACCGTGAAGGCCAGGCACATGCCGGAGGTGAAGGTCTCGTGGGCGACGGAGGTGATCTTCTGGGCCAGCTCCGGCGGGGTGCCCGGCGGCACCGGTGCGATGCCGACCGAGACGGCGTCGGACGCCTGGGACAGCTGCTCGGGGGCGACCGGCGGCAGCTGCGCCGCCTTCCAGTTCTCCGGGAGCCGGTCCTCGACGCGGGAGGCCATCACCGCGCCCAGCACGGCGGTGCCGAGGCTGCCGCCGACCTGCATCGCGGCCTGCTGGAGACCGCCGGCGACGCCGGACAGCTCCAGCGGCGCGTTGCCGACGATGACCTCGGTGGCGCCGACCATGACCGGCGCGAGGCCCATGCCGAGGAGGGCGAACCAGAGGGACATCGTGCCGGTGCCCGTACCGGTGTCGAGGCCGGACATCCCGTACATCGCGACGGCGGTCAGCACCATGCCGCCGACCAGCGGGATACGGGGCCCGAACTTGGTGATCAGGGCGCCGGCGAGGGGCGAGCCGACGATCATCATGCCGGTGAGCGGGAGGAGGTGCAGGCCGCTGTCGACGGGGCTCATGCCGTGCACGTTCTGGAGGTAGAACGTGACGAAGAACAGGCCGCCCATGAAGGCGAAGGCCATCAGCACCATCAGGACGGTGCCGGCGGTCAGCGGCACGGAGCGGAACATCCGCAGCGGGATCAGGGGCTCGCGGACCTTGGTCTCCAAGACCGCGAAGAGCGCGAAGAGGACGACCGAGCCGATCAGGAAGCCCCAGGTCTTGACGTCTCCCCAGCCCCATTCGGACGCCTTGATCAGCGGCCAGATGAGGCAGAACATCGCGCCGGACAGCAGCGCGATGCCGGGGATGTCGAAGGAGCGGGGGGCGTTCTCGGCGCGGTGGTCCTTGAGTATCAGCAGGCCGAGGACGAGCGCGAGGATGCCGACCGGGACGTTGATGAAGAACACCGACTGCCAGCTGACGTGCTCGACGAGCAGACCGCCGGCGATCGGGCCGCCGGCGGTGGACGCGCCGATCACCATGCCCCAGATGCCGATCGCCATGTTGAGCTTCTCGGCGGGGAAGGTCGCGCGCAGCAGGCCGAGCGCGGCGGGCATCAGCAGCGCGCCGAAGAGGCCCTGGAACACCCGGAAGACGATGACCCAGGCGACCGCGCTGGAGAAGCCGATCGCGGCCGAGGAGGCGGCGAAGCCCAGGATGCCTATGAGGAAGGTCTGGCGGTGGCCGAAGCGGTCACCGAGCTTGCCCGCCGTGATCAGCGAGACGGCCAGCGCGAGCATGTAGCCGTTGGTGATCCACTGGACGTCGGCGAGCGAGGCGTGCAGATCCTCTTTGATCGCCGGGTTGGCGATGGCGACGATGGTGCCGTCGAGCGCGACCACCATGACGCCGATGGCGACGGAGAGCAGGGTCAGCCACGGGTGGCCGCGTAGCCCTTTGCGGGGCTCGGTTTCGGGAAGTTGCGGTGCCGGGTCGTCGGCGACCGAGGTCTGGGAGCTCATACCGGCAGGTTAATGTCAGCCACTGACAGTTGACAAAGTGATTCATGAGTCGGTAACTGTCATGTCGCTCACAGGTATCCTGATCAGCGAGAACACGAAAGGCGGCGCCGAATGGTCACCTCGACGCCGTCGGCGGGGAGCGCCGGCGGATTGCGCGAGCGCAAGAAGCAACGCACCCGCGACGCCCTCGTCCGGGCGGCCCTCGGACTCTTCACGACCCGGGGCTACGACGAGACGACGATCGACGAGATCGCCGCCGCGGTGGACGTCTCCCAGCGCACCTTCTTCCGCTACTTCGCCAGCAAGGAGGACGTCGCCTTCGCCGTCCAGGCGATGGTCGAGGAGCGGTTCCTGGAGGTCCTGCGCGACCGCCCGTCCGGCGAACCCCCGCTCACCGCGCTGCGCGAAGCGGTGATGCAGGCGTGGGACGACATCGGTGCCGCCATCGAGGCGGTCGTCCCCGTCGACCTGTACATGCGCGCCTTCCGGGTGATCGAGTCGACGCCCGCGCTGGTCGCCGCCCATCTGCGGCGCTCCGTCGAGATGGAGGAACGCGTCGCCCGGCTGATCGCCGAGCGCGAGGGCGTGGACGTGGACGCCGACCCCCGGCCGCGCGTCATGGTCGCCGCCTTCGGCGGGGTGATGCGCGCGGCCGGGAAGACCTGGGGCGAAGGGCACGAGTGCAGTGTGGCGTCCCTCGCCGAGGTGACCCACTCCTACCTCGACCACGTCGGCCCGGCCCTCGCCGACGACTGGCGCGCCGCCCGGTAGGCCACGCGGCGCGCCCGGTTTGGTCGAATCACCCGGTGTGAAACGTGACATGGCCCACGACCCCCTCGGTCACGGGCCCGCGTCTCCTACCCTGGCTCGCGGTGACTTCTTTCCCCGGGCTCGGCCCCTCCTTCGGTTTCCTCCAGTCCGCCACCTGGCGTGCGACGCTCGCCCTGGTGGTGGTCTTCGTGATGCTCGCCCTGACCGGCTGGACCGCGATCAGAGCCACCAAGGAGGACGCCGACCCGCTGGCGACCGCCAAGGACGCCTGGCGCCACGCCTCCTTCCGCGGACACCGTCTGCCCGACCCGGACCGCGGCGGCCCGGCCGCCGTCCGCGCGTTCTTCGCCTCGCTCGACCGCGCCGAACGCCTGCGCCTCGCCGACCGCTATCCGCTGGTCGTCGGCAACCTCGGCGGCGCCCCCGTCCCCCTGCGCTACCACGCCAACCGCACGGCGCTGGCCCAGGCGCGGGAAGTGGCGCGCGAGCACGCCGCCGACCGCCGGCTGACCCCCGTCGGCCGGCAGACGGCCGCGCGGCTGGAGCACCGCCTCGGCTCCCTGATGAGCCCCGGCCGCCGCATCCTGGCGTTCGACCCGGCGGGCGGCGGCCGGGCCGCCGAGGTCTTCGGCGACCTCACCCGCGCCCGCCACATCTCCGTCGTGGTGCCCGGCGTGGACACCAACCTCACCACGTTCGAACGCACCGAACGGGCCCAGGCCGCCCCCGTCGGCATGGCGCGGGCCCTCTACGCCGCCGAACGCACGGCCCGGCCCGACGCCCGTACGGCCGTGATCGCCTGGGCCGACTACACCGCGCCGGCCGGCCTCGGCATGGAGGCCGCCACCGGGCAGCTCGCCGCGGCCGGCGCGGCCCGGCTCGACGCGCTGACGCGGTCCCTGCCGTCCGCCGCCGAGGTCTCCCTCTTCTGCCACAGCTACGGCTCGGTGGTGTGCGGCATCGCCGCGCGCGACCTGCCCGGCTCCGTGCGCGACATCGCCGTCGCGGGCAGCCCCGGGATGCGGGCGGACAACAAGGCCGCGCTGGGGACCCGCGCCCGGGTGTGGGCGATGCGCGACGCCGACGACTGGATCCAGGACGTGCCGTACCTGGAGGTCGGCGGCATCGGCCACGGCGCCGACCCGGTCGACCCGGCGTTCGGCTCCCGCCTCCTGTCGGCCCACGGCGCCTCCGGGCACGCCGGGTACTTCGTCCCCGGTACCCGCAGCCTCAGCAACTTCGCGCTGATCGGCGTCGGCGCGCCCGCCCTGGTGACGTGCGCGGCCGACGACCGGCACTGCCGCGCCGGTCTGGCCTGACCCCGCGTCACCGGTGTGCCGTCCGGATGTACGGCACACCGGTGTCCGGAAGGGGGACGGGCGGGCGGCCGCCGCCTACGATGAGCCGTATGGGTGACGTGCTGGCCGGTTATCACGCCGTCTGGGAGTTCCGTCCGGACTCCGTACTCATCCGCTTCGCACGGGGGATCCGCAGGCCGAAGCTGTTCCAGGCGCTCGGCGAACGACACGTCCCCTACGAGGCGCTGAGCTCCGTCGAGCTGTCCGGGGGCAGACGCGGCACGGTGGTGCTGCGCGCCTCGCCCCGGCCGGGCGCCGACCCCCTGATGGAGGCGGCCGACGGGCAGTTGACGGAGGACACCGACCCGTACCGGCTGGTGCTCCCGGCCGAACGGGAGGAATCCGCGGTCCGCTGCGCCGACGCGCTGCGCGCCGCACTGGGACCGCGGGCCGGGGAACCGTCCGACCGCCATCTGGTGGACGCGCCCGGACCGCCGCTGCGGTTCAAGGCGTACGACGCCAGGGCCGAGTTCGACGGCGGTACGGTGACCTTCCGCTGGTCACGGACGGGGGCCTCGTCGGCCAAGTGGCGCTCCGGGGACCGCAGTTACCCGGTGGCGGAGCTGGCCGGGGTGGAGTGGCGCAGCCCCGGCGGCGACCAGGGGCATCTGCGGCTGCTGGAGCACGGGGCGCGCACGGCGCGCACCGAGGCGCCCGACCAGGACCCCGCGGCCGTCGTCCTCGGCTCCGGGTACGGGCCGGTCCACGAGTCGCTGCCGTTCGCCGCCGCCGTCCTGCACGCCGTACGGGCCGCGGGGCCCGCGCCGCGCGTTCCGGTGTGCGCGGCGGCCCGGGAGCCCCGGGACCCGGCCGGGGTCGCGGACCGCATCCGGCAGCTCGGTGAGCTGCACCGGGCCGGGCTGCTGACGGACGGTGAGTTCCGCGCGAAGAAGGCCGAGCTGCTGGCGGAGCTGTAGCGCCCGTCGCGGGCGGCCCGCCCGCGACGGGCCCGGGTCATACCGTGGTAGCAGGCGCCCGGCGCGAGGCGGGCCGCGGGGAGGACGCCGCTGTCAGTGGGGTCGCATAGATTGGCCGGACGATGACGACACGGCCCCAGGCACCGGAGCGGGAGCGGACACCCGGCGCGGCCCTCACGCCGGTCCGCGACCGGGCGCTGCGCGCCGCCCGGCGGACGCTGCGCCTGCTCACCAGCGCCCTCGGCACCCCGACCGACCCGGGGAAGCCGCTGCTGGGCACGGCCCGCAGACGCTGGGTGCGCCGCCTGCCGTACGTCGTCGCCTTCGTGCTCACCGCCGTCCTGCTGCCGACGTCGATCCCGTTCCTGATCGGGACCTACGGCCTGGGCGGCGGCCTCGCCGGGGCGCTGGGGGTCGCGCAGACCCTGCCGCTGCTGATGGCGGTGACCCGGCCGTTGCAGGCATGGTGGGTGATCTTCTCTGCCGATGTGCTGTGCGCGGTGCTGGTCATCGGCGCGGACGGCAGCGCGGGACGGCCGTGGCCCTGGCCCCCGACGGTGATCATCGGCTATCTGGGGCTGATGCTGGCGCTGTCGCTGCGCGAGGGCCGCCGGACAGTGGTCGCCGTATGGGTGACGACCGGGGCCGCGGGCCTGCTCTCGCAGACGGCCGCGCCCCCGGACAGCACCGACACCTGGCTGCTGATGTTCGTCCTGAGCGGTGTGATGCTGCTGATGGGCGCCGCGTGGCGGGAGCGCGGCGACGCCCAGCGCAGGCTGCTGGAGCAGGAGACCATCAGCGAGGCCGAACGCGCCCGCCGCACGCTGCTGGAGGAACGCACCCGGATAGCCCGCGAACTGCACGATGTCGTCGCCCACCACATGTCGGTGATCACGGTGCAGGCCGACAGCGCGCCCTACCGGATCGGCGGGCTGCCCGAGGAGGCGCGGGAGGAGTTCGGGGCGATCGCCGCGTCCGCCCGTGAGTCGCTGGCGGAGATGCGGCGGCTGCTGGGCGTGCTGCGCAGCGAGGAGACCGAGCGGGAGGGCGGCCCGCAGAAGGCGCCGCAGCCCGGTCTCGGCCAGCTGCCCAAGCTCGTCGAGGCGACGGTCCGGGCGGGTGTCCCGGTCGAACTGTCCGTCCCCGGCGAGCCGATACCCCTCGAACCGGCGGTGGGCCTGTCGGCGTACCGCATCGTGCAGGAGGCGCTGGCCAATGTGGTGCGGCACGCGCCGGGCGCGCCGACCCGGGTGTCCGTGACCCGGGCGGACGACGCGCTCCTCACCGTCCTGGTGGTCAACGGGCCGCCGCCCTCGCCGTCCGCGCCGCTGGAGCACAACGGCACCGGCCACGGTCTGGTCGGGATGCGCGAGCGGGTGCGCCTGGTGGACGGCTCGCTCGACACCGGCCCGCTGCCCGACGGCGGTTTCCGCGTCGCCGCCCGGCTCCCCCTGTCCCCTCCCGTCCGCCCCGCAGCGAAGGACGCCGTCTCCCCATGACCATCCGAGTGATCATCGTCGACGACCAGGCCATGGTGCGGGCGGGCTTCGCCGCGCTGCTCGCCGCGCAGAGCGACATCGAGGTGGTGGGCGACGCGCCGGACGGCGCGCAGGGCGTCGGACTGAGCCGCCGGGTCCACCCCGACGTGGTGCTGATGGACGTCCGGATGCCGGAGATGGACGGCCTGGAGGCGGCCCGCCGGCTGCTCGACCCGCCGCGCGGGGTGGAGCACCGCCCCAAGGTGCTGATGCTGACGACCTTCGACGTCGACGACTACGTCTACGAGGCGCTGCGCGCGGGCGCTTCGGGCTTCCTGCTCAAGGACGCGCCGCCCGCGGACCTGATATCCGCGGTGCGGGTCGTCGCGGCGGGCGAGGCGCTCCTCGCGCCGTCGGTGACCCGCCGGCTGATCGCCGACTTCGCCCGGCAGCGCCCGGCGCCCCGCACGGACCGCGAGGCGCTGCGGCTCAACGACCTCACCCCGCGCGAGACGGAGGTACTGGGGTTGATCGCCCGGGGGCTGTCCAACCAGGAGATCGCCGCGACGCTGGTGCTCGCCGAGCAGACCGTGAAGACCCATATCGGCCGGGTGCTGGCCAAGCTGTCGCTGCGCGACCGCGCCCAGGCGGTGATCTTCGCGTACGAGTCGGGGCTGGTGGCACCCGGCGGCCGGTGAGCGGACGGCCGGTCCGCCGCTCCGGGCGGCGGCGCGGGCGCGCGGGGCGGGGCGACCTCGGGTGATCCCGCCGGCGGGTGCCCGAGCCCGCCCGTACCTCTCCGGTACGACACCGCCCCGGGGCCTGCTACCCGGGTATCACCCGTACTTGGCGCCGCGGGGTGACGTCTCGTCACCCACCCTCTTCCTACGTTTCCCCACGTCATCACGTTGGAAGAGGGAGACGCCACCATGTCCGTGCTGCGGGCCGCCGCGCGGCGCAGCAAGCGCACGCTGATCACCGCCGCCCTCGCGCTGGCCGTCG
>NZ_JCANQV010000275.1:0-7556 GCF_059553635.1 Candidatus Streptomyces philanthi | reverse complement strand
CTCCTCCCCCGGCGTCTCCTTCCCCGGCGTCTCCTTCCCCGGCGTCTCCTTCCCCGCCCGCAGCGCGATCCGCCCCAGGACGGCCGCGACGGCGAGGGCCGCCAGCGCGATGAGGACGACGTCGGGCACGCCGTTGCCGATGCGCGCGGCCCACTCCTCGATCCGGGACTCGGACTCCGCGTCGAGGATGCCCGGCAGTGCGCTGGTCCCGTTGAAGGCCAGGAAGAGCACGCCGATGCCGATGAAGAAGAGGCCCGAGAGCAGCGAGGTGGTGTGCAGCCGCAGCCGTCCGACGGTGAACGCCCGGCCGCGCAGCCAGCCGCGCCGGCCGAGGTCGAAGCGGTCCCACAGCAGGGCGAGGAGGAACAGCGGCAGCGCCATGCCGAGCGCGTACACCGCGAGCATCGACGCCCCGTACACCGGCGAGCCGCTGAACGCGGTCACGGTGAGCACCGCGCCGAGGATGGGGCCCGCGCAGAAGCCGGCGAGGCCGTAGACGCAGCCGAGGAGGAAGGTGGAGACGGCGGAGCGCGGGGTGATCCGCGCGGCGGCGGCCTGGGCCCTGCGGGACGCGAAGCCGAGCCCGAGGATCTGGGCGAGGCCCATGGCGATGACCACCCAGCCGCCGAGGGTGATCAGCAGGTCCCGGTGGCCGTTGAACACTCGGCTGACCGCGGTGCTGGCCGCGCCCAGCGGGACGAGTGTGGTGGCGAGCCCCAGGTAGAACACCCCGGTGCGGGCGAGCAGCCGGCCCGGGGTCGCCAGTGAGTACGCGAAGAACGCCGGGAGCAGCAGTGCGCTGCACGGGCTGATCAGCGCGAGGACGCCGCCCAGGAACGCGGCGAGGTAGCCGATGTCGGTCACTTGCCGTCTCCCTTGTCCGCCTTCCGGTCCTTCGCGATCGCCGCGGCCTCGTCGACGGCCTGGGCGAAGACGGCGGTGGGCTGGGCCCCGGACACCGGCTGCCCGTTGACCAGGAAGGACGGGGTGGACTGCACGCCGAGCTGGTAGCCCTCCTCCTGGTCCTTCTTCAGGGCGCGGGAGGCGGCGGAGCCGTTCATGTCGTCACGGAACCGGTCGAGGTTCTTGACGCCGCTCTCGCGGGCCATCTCGACGAGCTTGTCCTCGGCCAGGGCCTCGCCCTTGCGGGGCTCGGCGTAGAGCGTGTCGTGCAGCTGCCAGAACCGGCCCTGCTGCCCGGCGGCCCAGGCGGCGCGGGCGGCCCGCTCGGAGGCCGCGCCGAAGAGGGTGAAGTTGCGGAACTCGATGCGCAGCGTGCCCGCGTCCACGTACTTCTTGACCAGCTCGGGCTGGGTCTCACGGGCGAACTTCCCGCAGAACGAGCACTGGTAGTCGGCGTACTCGACGAGGACGACGGGGGCGTCCTTGCGGCCGATGGCCATCGGGTCGCCGTCCTGGCGGCGGTTGGTCCGTTCGGCGAGGTCGTCGAAGAGTTTCTGCTGTTCGGGGTCGCGCTGCGGTCCGGAGGAGGCGGTTTCCGAGGCGCCGCGGCCGGCGTCGCGGTCGCCCTCGACGGCCTTGCCGACGGCGATACCGATGGCCAGGACGGCGACGACGAGGGCGACGACGGCGCCGATGGCGGCGAGTTTGCGGGTGGGAGAGGCGGATGCGGGCATGCGGAAGCTCCAGTGGTACGGAGGGGTGATCGGGCCGGTGCGGTGGGCAGCGGCCTATATCCGCAGGACGGGCTGGAGCTCGGGGGGTCCGGTGGCGGGCGCGCGGTCGAGGGGCGAACGGCTCAGGGCGAGCCGGGCGAGGTCGTCGTACGCCGGGACGGCAGGGCCCTCGGGGGCGGCGGCGAGGAGTTCGCCGCGGGGCGGGGCGGGCGGTGGCGCGGACTCGTCGGGGCTCGGGGCGTGCTGTCCCGAGCAGCGTCCGGGCGTCCCGGTGGCGGTGAGGGGGTGGTGCCGCGAGTCCCCGGCCGTGACGGACGAGGCTTCGGGCACCGCGGTGAACACGGCCGTGACCGGGGCGGGGGCCCGGCCGGCGCCGGTGCGGCACAGCAGGGGGCCGAAGGCGACGGCGAGGAGCAGCAGCAGGAGCAGGGCGGGCGAACGGCGCAACTGCCGCATGACCTCTCCTTCTCCGGTGCGTCCCCGGGCCGCGTCCGGCCCGTCCTCCGTCAGCGCGCCGGTTCCGGGGCGCGCGCACGGGAACGACCATCCTACGGATCGCGCCGGGCGGACCGGAGCACGCGCCGGGGCGGCGACTGCCCGCGCCCCGCCACCGGGGCGGCACCCCTGCGCGTCCCTGAGAAATCGTCCAGCGACCCGCCTATTGCAAGGCTGGTGGCACACCTCACCTTGCATCGCCCGGACATTGATGGAGTAACCGCCGAATTGCCCGGGTTTGCACCTTTGGCAAGTCGCCTCCGACCTGCCATAGTCGAGCGCGACGACTCCCCTTGACCCGGGCCAGGTCGTTCACGGTCCCGCGGACACACCCCTTCCGTCCGCCGGAGACCGGCACTGGGGCCTCACCCGCGCACCCCGCGGGCGGCCCCAGTCCCGCATTCCGGCCCTTACGACCCGGGGAGCAACAAGGAGCGGCGGCGCGGCACGGCCGGCTCAGCGGTCGGTCACCCGCATCTCGAACCACGTCGTCTTGCCGCGCGGCAGCAGGTCCACGCCCCAGCGGTCGGAGAGGGTGTCGACGAGGAAGAGTCCCCGGCCGCTGGTGTCCATGTCGTGGACCGGCATCAGACAGGGCAGCCCGCGCGACGGGTCGCGCACCTCGATACGGATCCAGCCCCGGCGGCGGAGCATCCGCAGCCCGAACATCCGGGCGCCGGTGTGCCGTACGGCGTTGCCCACCAGCTCCGAGACCAGCAGGACGGCGTACTCGGTGAGCTGGGGCGGCATGGCCCATTGGTCGTGCAGCACCGAGCGGGTCAGCCGCCGGGCCGTGCCGGCGGACTGGGGGCGCGAGGGCAGGCGCACCTCGTCGAGCGCCGGGTCGCCGACCGGGTCAAGCGCCGCGAGCGCCGGCCCGTCCGGTACCGTCCCGCCGTACTCCTCCGCCCCGGGGAGTCCCCCGGGTGCGGCGGCCGTGCCGCTGCGCGGCCGCGGCCGCTCCATTCCTTCGAGGCCCGCCATGCCTCCCATCATGGCCGCTACGCGACCCCCACGGGGCCGGAACCCGGGGAATACGCCGCCCGGAACGGCCGTTTCCCGGCCTTTCCCACGGCATATGCCAACGACACCCTGAAGGCGGCCACACCCCCGCCGACCTGCGGCGATCCCCCGTGTGGGCGAGTCGGCCGACGGGGATGCACAAGACTGCGTTAAGTCACGCTTAAGGAACCACGATTCCCCCGCACGAGGCATCGTGTACCGGCCACGCTTCACGCGCCCCGGCAACACCGGCCGTATCAGCGGAACTTGGCCTTGCCCGGCCCCTCCTCGACGAAGCTGCGCATCCCGGTCTCGCGGTCCTCGGTGGCGAACAGTCCGGCGAACCAGTTCCGTTCGACGGTCAGTCCGGTGTCGATGTCGGCCTCCAGGCCCGTGTCGACGCACTCCTTGGCGGCGCGCAGGGCGAGCGCCGGACCGGCCGCCAGGCGCGCGGCCCAGGCGTGCGCCTGCGCGTACACCTCGTCCGCCGGCACCACCCGGTCGACGAGCCCCATCGCCAGCGCCTCGTCGGCCTTGACGTGCCGGCCGGTGAAGATCAGGTCCTTGGCCTTGGACGGGCCGACGAGCCGGGCCAGCCGCTGGGTGCCGCCGGCGCCGGGAATGAGGCCGAGCAGGATCTCGGGCTGGCCGAGCTTGGCGTTGTCGGCGGCGATACGGAAGTCGGCGCAGAGCGCCAGTTCGCAACCGCCGCCGAGCGCGTAGCCGGTGATCGCGGCGACCACCGGCTTGGGGACGCGCGCCACGGCGGTGAAGGCGTCCTGGAGTTCCTTGGAGCGCAGCACCATCGCGGTGTGGTCCATGGCCTGCATCTCCTTGATGTCCGCGCCGGCCGCGAACACCTTCTCGCCGCCCCACAGCACCACGGCGCGTACGTCCTCGCGCCGGGTGGCCTCCGCGGCCAGCTCGCGCAGGCGGTCCTGGGTGGCGACGTCCAGTGCGTTCATCGGCGGGCGGTCCAGGCGGAGGGTGCCGACGCCTTCGGAGACCTCAAGGTTCACAGTCATGCACGGAAGGCTAGCCCGCGTTAACCGCAGCGCCCCTGGTGCACTTGGTCACAGTCGTCCCGGGCGTCACGTCAGCGCGCTGCCCGCCCGCCACTGCGCCCAGGGCATGTTCCAGCCGCCGAGCCCGTTGTCCGGCGCGACGGTGCGTTCGGGTGAGTTGCGCACCTCGACCAGGTCCCCGACGAGCGAGCGGTCGAAGAACCGGCGCGCCGGGGTGTCCAGGTCGCCGCCCTGGACGTCGGGCAGGCCGACACAGCCGTGACTGGTGTTCTCGTGACCGAAGATGTCGTCGGGGGTCCAGTAGTTGCCGTGCAGGAAGGTGCCGGAGACGGTGAGGCGCATCGCGTGCGGGACGTCGGGGATGTTGTACTCGCCGCCGAAACCGACCGTCTTGCTGTCCATCCGGGTCACCGGGCGCCGGTCCAGGATCACCATCTTCCCGTTGTAGGTGGGGTTGCGGTCGTCGCCCGCGGTCACCGGCAGGGACGCGACCTCCCGGCCGTCCTGGCTGACCGTCAGCGTGTGCTCGGCGGTGTCGATGACGCTGCTCTGGTCCCGGCCGACGCGGAAGCCGACCGTCTTCCGCTGTGTCCCGTACGCGTCGGGCCGGACCTTCACACCGCGCAGCCGCAGGTCCACCGAGACGGTGGTGCCCGGCTGCCAGCGCTCGCGCGGCCGGAAGTCCAGCCGCCGGCGGCCGAACCAGTGCGGGGCGACCTCCACACCGGAACTCGCGGAGACGGTCACCGCGCGCTCGACGGCGGCGCGGTCGGTCACCGGCCGGGTGAAGTTCAGCGAGACGATCATGCCGGTGCCGACGGTGGAGCCGTCGTCGGGCGAGAAGTACGCGAGGAACGGGGGGACGCGGGTGCGGAAGCCGGTGTGCCGGGTGACGCGGTTGCCACGGCCGTCGAGCGCGACCGCGTCGACGGTGTAGCGGGCGGCCGGCTCCAGCCGCTTCTCCAGGGGGCGCCAGCTCAGCCCGTCGCGCGAGATCCGCCCCGGCACGGCGGCGGGCCCGTCGTCCCCGTCGCGCCGGACCACCACCCGCTGCAACCGCCCGTCCGGTACCCGGATGCGGAACCTCGCGTCACCGGACACCTCGCGTGCGCCGTCGGCGGGGGTGATCCTGATCGTCCGCTCCGGGTCGGGTCGTCCCCCGAACAGCGCGTACGCCCCGAGGCCGAGGGCGGCCGCCGCGCAGGCGCTCACCACCGCCACCAGGACGGCGGTACGGGCCCGGCGGCGCGGGGCGGCGCCGGGGCGGGCGGGGGCCGCCGGGCCCGGCTCGGCCGCGGGCGGCGGTGCGGGGTCCTGCGCACGGTCGGACATACACCGAATTGTGAGGGACCGGCAGGTTTTTGGAACGCCGGCGGGGTCCTGACGTGTGACGGGCCGCATTCCCCACCTTTCCCGGGCGTTCCGCCACCGTCCGTACGGGTGAAGCGGCGGGCCGGGCCGGTCCGGCGGAAAACCTTGTGAGCGTTGTCAGTGGTCCCGCTTAATCTCGCGGGTGTGACTGCCACAGCGAGCGTCCCGACGCGTTCCCCGTCCGACGAGCCGGACCAACGGTCCGCCGTGCGCTCGCTGTTGCGCCTGTGGCCGTTCGTCAGGCCGGTACGGGCACGGCTGGTGACCGCGGCGTTCGTGGGAACGGTCGCGTCCTGCGTCGGGCTGGTCATTCCGCTGGTCCTCAAGTGGATGGTGGACGGGCCGGTGGCGGCGGGCGACGGGGGCGGCGTCTGGCTGGGCGGCGGGCTCCTGCTGCTGCTCGGGTGCGTCGAGGCCGGGCTGTTCGGGCTGCGGCGCTGGCTGGTGGCCCGCCCGCTGACGGGCGTCGAGGCGGCGATGCGCGCGGCGCTGTACCGCCATGTGCAGCGGTTGCCGGTCTCCTTCCACGACCGGTGGTCCTCGGGCCAGTTGCTCTCCCGGGCGACGACCGACCTCCAGATCCTGCGGCTGTTCCTCGCGTTCCCACTGACGTTCCTGCTGGTCAACGGTGTGACGATCGTGGTGGGTTGCGCGGTGCTGCTGGTCCAGCGCTGGTCGCTGGGGCTGGTGCTGCTCGCGCCCGTCGTGCCGCTGATGGTGCTGTGCTCGGTGTTCGAGGCGAAGTACGCGCTGGCGGCGCGCCGGGCGCAGGACCAGGTCGGCGATCTGACGACGGTCGTCGAGGAGTCCGTCCTCGGCATACGGATCATCAAGGGCTTCGGCCGGCACCGCAGCCAGGCCCGCGCCTTCACCGATCTGGCCCACCGGCTGCGCGGCACGGAGCTGCACAAGGCGCGGCTGCTCGCCGCCATCTGGGGTGCCATCACCCTGCTGCCGGAGCTGGCGCTCGCCGTCGCCCTGGTCCTCGGCACGCTCCAGGTGGCGGACGGCGTCCTCTCGGCCGGCACCCTGGTGGCGTTCCTGTCGACGGCGCTGGCGCTGCGCTGGCCCGTGGAGTCGATCGGTTTCCTGCTCGCCATGAGCAACGAGGCCGCGACGGCGACCGACCGCTACTTCGAGGTGATGGACGCGCCGGCGGACGAGCCGCGCGCGGCGGAGGGGCGCGCCCGGCGCGGAAGCGGCACCCCGACCGCCGACGGACTGGTGTTCGAGGACGTCGAGTTCCGCTATCCGGACGCCCCCGACGACGCCCCGCCGATACTGCGCGGCGTCGACCTGCACATACGCCCCGGCGAGACCATGGCCCTGGTCGGCGCCACGGGCAGCGGGAAGACGACCCTGACCGCGCTGGTGCCCCGGCTGTACGACCCGACGGCCGGCCGGATCACCCTCGACGGACGCGACCTCGCGGACCTTGACCCGGACGAGGTGCGCGCCCTGGTGGCGGTCGCGTTCGAGGAGCCGACGCTGTTCTCCGCGACGGTCGCCGAGAACGTCCTGATGGGCGGGGACGGCCTGGCCTCCGCCGACCTCCACCGGGCGCTGGCGGTGGCCCGGGCCGACGGTTTCGTCGGCGCGCTGCCGGAGGGCGCCGACACCCAGGTCGGCGAGCAGGGCATGACCCTGTCCGGGGGCCAGCGGCAGCGGCTCGCCCTGGCCCGCGCGGTGGCCGGCCGCCCGCGCTTCCTCGTCCTCGACGACCCACTCTCCGCACTCGACGTGCACACCGAGGCGCTGGTGGAGGCGGCCCTGCGCAAGGTCCTGGCGACGACGACCGCGCTGGTCGTCGCGCACCGCCCCTCCACCGTCCTGCTCGCCGACCGGGTGGCGCTGCTCTCCGGCGGCCGGATCACCGCCGTCGGCACCCACCACCAGCTGCTGCGGGACCACCCCGAGTACGCCGCCCTGATGTCCGGCACCCCCGGGGCGCCGCCCGGGCCGGAGCCCGCCACGGACGGCGGGCCGGACCGCCACGCGAAGGGAGAGCGCCGATGACGACCGCCCC
>NZ_JCANQV010000274.1:0-7570 GCF_059553635.1 Candidatus Streptomyces philanthi | reverse complement strand
GCCACGCTGGCCGAGGCGGCGCGTGCGGTGGCGGCCGCCGGCGGCGATGTGGCGGGCGCGGCGGTGGTCGCGGCCCCGCGAGCGGCCTTCGTGTCCTACGGGAACGGCCCGGCGCTGTCCGATATAGCTGCTTTTGGGGGTGCGGGATCACGCAAATGGATCTGAAGGCCGTGAGGGGGTGCCGACACCCGTCCGGGCGAGCTATGTTCAGTTGTGAGGACTTGGCGGATGCTTTGCCTCGGATGTCGTGATGGCTGTTTTCAGGGGCTTTTGGAACGACCGGAAAAACGGGAGTGAAGATCGCTTTCCTGGGGGAGGAGAGGTGTAAGTCGCCAAGTCCGAGGCTTCGGCACCCACCGGAGCCTGGTGCAAGAAGGATGCGTTCCGCCCGCTGTGCGGAGCGATCCGGGAACGGAGTTCTGCGTGGACATCGTCGTCAAGGGCCGCAAGACCGAGGTGCCCGAGCGGTTCCGGAAGCACGTGGCCGAGAAGCTGAAGCTGGAGAAGGTCCAGAAGCTCGACGGCAAGGTGATCAGCCTGGACGTCGAGGTGTCCAAGGAACCCAATCCTCGGCAGGCAGACCGTTCCGACCGAGTGGAGATCACCCTCCGCTCCCGTGGCCCGGTGGTCCGGGCCGAGGCGGCGGCCGGCGACCCGTACGCCGCGCTGGATCTGGCCACCGCCAAGCTGGAGGCGCGGCTGCGCAAGCAGCACGACAAGCGGCACTCGCGCCGTGGCAACGGCCGCATCCCGGCGAGCGACGTCGCCGTGACCGTCCCCGACGCCGCGCGCCTGAACACCAACGGTGAACTCGGTACCTACGCGGCGTCCGAGGAGCAGGTACCCACCACGAGGGTGGGGTCGCTGGACGTCCAGGGCGAAGGCCCGCTGGTCGTCCGCGAGAAGACCCACTCGGCGGCCCCGATGGCCCTCGACCAGGCCCTCTACGAGATGGAACTGGTCGGCCACGACTTCTATCTCTTCGTCGACGCCGAGACCAAGCTGCCCAGCGTCGTCTACCGGCGGCACGCCTACGACTACGGCGTCATCCACCTGAACCCCGACTCGTTCGGGGAGGAAGAACCCGGCGGCGCGGGCGGCGCGCTGGCCGGCTGACCTTCATCCGTTCGGTGCCCCCGGTGCGTACCGGGGGCACCATCGTGCCTGCGGGAAGGACGAGTTGGGGCCGTATAGAGTTGGTGCCAGCCAGGAAGCACGTGGGCGGACAACGGCGAGTTGCCGGGGAGACGAGCGTATGGCGTTGATCGGGCTGGCCGTAGAGGGCTGTCGTCAACCAGCCTTATTTCCAAACTCTGGCCCTTCGGCCGAGTAGTTGACGGGGAGGAACGATGGGGGACAGCTTCGGGCCCGTGGGCGGTGCCGCGGAAGCCGGGGGAGGCGCCGCGGGGGACGGCGATCGGCGGCGCCTGCCGCGCGAGGAACCGATCCGGGTCCTGGTGGTGGACGATCACGCTCTCTTCCGGCGCGGTCTGGAGATCGTTCTCGCCCAGGAGGAGGACATCCAGGTCGTCGGCGAGGCCGGCGACGGCGCGGAGGCGGTGGACAAGGCCGCCGACCTGCTGCCCGACATCGTGCTGATGGACGTACGGATGCCCCGGCGCGGCGGCATCGAGGCATGCACCGCGATCAAGGAGGTGGCCCCCAGCGCGAAGATCATCATGCTGACGATCAGTGACGAGGAGGCCGACCTCTACGACGCGATCAAGGCCGGTGCCACGGGCTATCTGCTCAAGGAGATCTCCACCGACGAGGTGGCGACCGCGATCCGCGCCGTCGCCGACGGCCAGTCGCAGATCAGCCCCTCGATGGCGTCCAAGCTGCTGACCGAGTTCAAGTCGATGATCCAGCGCACCGACGAGCGGCGGCTGGTGCCCGCCCCCCGGCTCACCGACCGGGAGTTGGAGGTGCTCAAGCTCGTCGCCACCGGTATGAACAACCGCGACATCGCCAAGGAACTCTTCATCTCCGAGAACACCGTGAAGAACCACGTCCGCAACATCCTGGAGAAGCTGCAACTGCACTCCCGGATGGAAGCCGTGGTGTACGCGATGCGGGAGAAGATCCTGGAGATCCGCTGACCGCCGCGGGGCCACCGCCCCGCGGCGCGCCCCCCTCAGCCGCCGATCAGCTTGAGCTCTCCGCGCAGCGCGGCGGCCAGCCCGGCGTCGTCGCAGCGTTCGAGGCGGATGTCGTCGCAGCCCACCCACCCCGCGGCCTCGTACAGGGCCCGTGCCATCGGCCGTACGGCCTTCGCCCCGCTCATCGACACCTGCCGGGCGACCAGCGTGCGCCCCTCACGGGCCGGGTCCACCCGGCCCACCAGCTCACCGCCGGCCAGCAGCGGCATCACGAAATAGCCGTGCACCCGCCGCTGCCGGGGCACATACGCCTCCAGCCGGTGCGTGAACCCGAAGATCCGCTCCGTCCGCGGGCGGTCCCAGACCAGGGAGTCGAACGGCGACAGCAGCGTCGTACGGTGCCGGCCGCGGGGCGGGTCGGCGAGCGCGGCCGGATCGGCCCAGCCGGGCCTGTCCCAGCCCTCGACCTCGACCGGTACCAGCCCGGAGTTGGCGACCACGGCGTCGACCTGATCGCCCTTGAGACGGTGGTAGTCCGCGAGATCGGCGCGGGTGGCGACGCCCATCGCGGCACCGGCCCGCGCGACCAGCCGGCGGGTGCACTCGGCGTCGGACAGCCCGTCCGTGAACAGCTCCCCGGGGACGGCCCGCTCGGCGAGGTCGTAGACCCTCTTCCAGCCGCGTCGTTCCGTGCAGACCACCTCGCCGAACATCAGCGCCCGCTCCACGGCGGTCTTGGACTCGCTCCAGTCCCACCACGGCCCGCCGTTCCTGGCGCCGCCCAGCTCCGTGGCGGTCAGCGGCCCCTCGGCGGCGAGCCGGCCGAGGACCGCCTCGTACGCGGCGGGCGACACCTCGCTGTTCCACCGGGAGCGGGCGCGGTAGGCGCGCCGCCGGAACGCGAAGAGGGGCCACTCCTCGATCGGGAGGATGCACGCGGCGTGCGACCAGTACTCGAAGCTGCGGGTCCCGGCCCAGTACGCCGCCTCGACGTCGCGGCGGCCGACCGCGCCGAGCCGGGCGTAGGGGATGAGCTCGTGCGACCGGGCCAGGACCGAGATCGTGTCCAGCTGCACGGCGCCCAGGTGCCGCAGCACGCCGCGCACCCCCGCGCGGCGGTCCGGCGCGCCCAGCAGGCCCTGTGCCCGCAGGGCCAGACGGCGCGCCTCGGCGCGTGAGAGAGAGGTGACGGGCGGCGGCGAGGACGGTGTCACGGCGGTCATGCGCAAAGACTAGGGGCGGGTACCGACAACGGGGCGGTTCAGCCCGGGTGGGGCAGATACGGCGTCGTGTCCGCGGGTCCGCCGGCGAGGTCGGACGGCAGCAGGGAGCCGATCCACGCGTCGCGCCGGGTGCCGGAGTGCACCAGTGCCGCGCGGAGAGTGCCCTCCATACGGAAGCCGGCCCTGAGGGCGACGGCGCGCGAGCCCTCGTTCCCGGCCTCGGCCCGCCACTCCAGCCGCTCCACGCCCAGGTCGCGGAAGGCCCAGCGGGCCAGGGCCCCGGCCGCCTCGGTGGTGTAGCCCCGGCCGCGGTGCTCCCGCGCCGTCCAGTAGCCCAGCTCGGCCTGCCGCTCCGGGGCGGGCAGGGCGGTGAGCCGGACCAGGGCCACCGAGCCGACCAGCGGGCCGCCGTCGCGCAGGGCCACGGCGAAGGCGTAGGCGGTGTCGTCGTACCAGCCCCGCGGGGCGTCCGTGCCGACGTACCGTTCCGCGTCCCGGACGGTGTACGGGGACGGCACGCTCGTCCATCGGGGTATCTCGGGGTCCTGGCAGGCGGCGTGCACCGCGGTGGCGTCGGACGGCCCGAAGGGGCGCAGGACGAGGCGGTCCGTGGTGAGGACAAGGGGCTCCATGCAGGGATTCTGCGCGGCCGCCGCAGGAGGGGCGAGCGTTTTTCGGGGGGAGGCCCCCGGCACCATCGCGCGCCGCCGTACGTTCACCGGGGGAGGGGATCAGCGGGTTCGCTGCGGCGGACCTCCCTGCCGGGCGGCCTCCTCCCTTACGATGGCCGTTGCGGCGGGGCCTGCCCCCTGGAGAAAATGCCGCGCCAGCGCACGGAAAGTGCAGGCCCGACCGGCGAGGAGACCAGCCCAAGTGTCCGTCTTGACGAAGATCATGCGTGCAGGCGAAGGAAAGATCCTGCGCAAGCTGCACCGCATCGCGGGCCAGGTCAATTCCGTCGAAGAGGACTTCACCGCCCTCTCCGACGCCGAGCTGCGGGCGCTCACCGACGAGTACAAGCAGCGGTACGCGGACGGCGAGTCCCTGGACGACCTCCTCCCCGAGGCGTTCGCCACGGTCCGCGAGGCCGCCAAGCGGGTGCTCGGCCAGCGCCACTACGACGTCCAGCTGATGGGCGGCGCGGCGCTGCACCTCGGGTACGTCGCCGAGATGAAGACCGGTGAGGGCAAGACCCTGGTCGGTACCCTCCCGGCGTATCTGAACGCGCTGTCCGGCAAGGGCGTCCACCTGATCACGGTCAACGACTACCTGGCCGAGCGCGACTCCGAGCTGATGGGCCGGGTCCACAAGTTCCTGGGCCTCACGGTCGGTTGCATCCTCGCCGACATGACGCCCGCCCAGCGCCGTGAGCAGTACAACTGCGACATCACCTACGGCACCAACAACGAGTTCGGCTTCGACTACCTGCGCGACAACATGGCCTGGTCGAAGGACGAACTGGTCCAGCGCGGGCACAATTTCGCCATCGTCGACGAGGTCGACTCCATCCTCGTCGACGAGGCCCGTACGCCGCTGATCATCTCCGGCCCGGCCGACTCCGCCACCAAGTGGTACGGCGACTTCGCCAAGTTGGTGCGCCGCCTGAAGAAGGGCGAGGCCGCCAACCCGCAGCGCGGCATCGAGGAGACCGGCGACTACGACGTCGACGAGAAGAAGCGCACCGTCGGCATCCACGAGTCCGGTGTCGGCAAGGTCGAGGACTGGCTGGGCATCGACAACCTCTACGAGTCGGTGAACACCCCCCTCGTCGGCTACCTCAACAACGCGATCAAGGCCAAGGAGCTGTTCAAGCGCGACAAGGACTACGTCGTCATCGACGGCGAGGTCATGATCGTCGACGAGCACACCGGCCGTATCCTCGCCGGCCGCCGCTACAACGAGGGCATGCACCAGGCCATCGAGGCGAAGGAGGGGGTGGAGATCAAGGACGAGAACCAGACGCTCGCCACGATCACCCTCCAGAACTTCTTCCGCCTCTACGACAAGCTCTCCGGCATGACCGGTACGGCGATGACCGAGGCCGCCGAGTTCCACCAGATCTACAAGCTCGGCGTCGTTCCCATCCCCACCAACCGCCCGATGGTGCGCAAGGACCAGCCGGACCTGATCTACCGGACCGAGCCCGCCAAGTTCGACGCGGTCGTCGAGGACATCGCCAAGAAGCACGAGCAGGGCCAGCCGATCCTGGTCGGCACCACCTCGGTCGAGAAGTCCGAGTACCTCTCCCAGCAGCTCAGCAAGCGCGGCATCGCGCACGAGGTCCTCAACGCCAAGCACCACGAGCGGGAGGCGTCGATCGTCGCCCAGGCGGGACGCAAGGGCGCCGTCACCGTCGCCACCAACATGGCCGGCCGTGGTACGGACATCAAGCTCGGGGGCAACCCCGACGACCTCGCCGAGGCCGAGCTGCGCCGGATGGGCCTCGACCCGGTCGAGCACGTCGAGGAGTGGGCGGCCGCGCTGCCCGCCGCGCTGGAGCACGCCGAGGCGGCCGTCAAGGCGGAGTTCGAGGAGGTCAAGGGCCTCGGCGGGCTCTACGTCCTCGGCACCGAGCGGCACGAGTCGCGCCGTATCGACAACCAGCTGCGCGGCCGCTCCGGCCGTCAGGGCGACCCGGGCGAGTCCCGCTTCTACCTCTCGCTGGGCGACGATCTGATGCGGCTGTTCAAGGCGCAGATGGTCGAGCGCGTGATGGCGATGGCCAACGTGCCCGACGACGTCCCGATCGAGAACAAGATGGTGACCCGGGCGATCGCCTCCGCCCAGTCGCAGGTCGAGCAGCAGAACTTCGAGACCCGCAAGAACGTTCTGAAGTACGACGAGGTCCTCAACCGCCAGCGTGAGGTCATCTACGGCGAGCGCCGCCGCGTCCTGGAGGGCGAGGACCTCCAGGACCAGATCAAGCACTTCATGGACGACACGATCGACGCCTACGTCCAGGCGGAGACGGTCGAGGGCTTCGCTGAGGAGTGGGATCTCGACCGGCTGTGGGGCGCCTTCAAGCAGCTCTACCCCGTCAAGGTGACGGTCGAGGAGCTGGAGGACGAGGCCGGCGACCGCGCGGGCATCACGGCGGAGTTCATCGGGGACGCCGTCAAGGAGGACATCCACGAGCAGTACGCCGCCCGGGAGAAGCAGCTCGGCTCCGACATCATGCGCGAGCTGGAGCGCCGGGTCGTCCTCTCCGTGCTGGACCGCAAGTGGCGCGAGCACCTCTACGAGATGGACTACCTCCAGGAGGGCATCGGCCTGCGCGCGATGGCCCAGAAGGACCCGCTGGTGGAGTACCAGCGCGAGGGCTTCGACATGTTCACCGCGATGATGGAGGGCATCAAGGAGGAGTCCGTCGGCTATCTGTTCAACCTGGAGGTCCAGGTGGAGCAGCAGGTCGAGGAGGTCCCGGTGCCCGAGGCCGCGGAGCGGACCTCGCTGGAGAAGGACGCCGCGGAGGCCGTCCCGGCCGGCGCGGGCCGCCCGGAGATCCACGCCAAGGGGCTGGAGGCGCCGCAGCGCCCGGACCGGCTGCACTTCTCCGCGCCGACGGTCGACGGCGAGGGCGGTGTCATCGAGGGCGACCTCGTCAGCGACGAGGACACCGGCCCGGTCCGTTCCGCGGCCGACGGCCTGACCCGCGCGGAGCGCCGCAAGGCCCAGAAGGGCGGCCGCCGCCGCAAGAAGTGAGCCGTGCTGGGCCCCAAGGGCCTGTGGCGGTGACATGACGGGAGTGCCCCGGCCGGTCTCCGGCCGGGGCATCGTCGTGCCGGGGCGCCTCACCGGGGCGCCTCACCGGGGCGGGCCCCAGACGGCCGGGGTCGGGCCGATGTCCAGGGCGGCGCAGCGCCACCGGGAGTCCGCGCCCAGCTCCAGCCGGAAGGCCAGGGCCCGCAGGCGCTCACCGGCGGTGACACGGGCGAACGCCTCGATGACGCCGCGGCACGGCTGGCACAGCCCGCACTCGCGCACCGTCGGCACCGTACGCACCGGACCGGGCCCGGCGATCGGCCGCAGCGGCTTGAGCGGGGCCAGCTCCACCAGGCGGTCGTACGCGGCCGGCAGCGCGTGCCCTAAGAGGGCGTGCACCGGGCGCTCGCCGCTGAGCGTGAGCACCAGCTGGCGGGCGAACCAGTGGTGCGGCCGGTGCTCCTGTGCGCGCCGCTGAGCGCCTGCCGACGGCAGTGCGGTGAGTCGTACCGGCCGTCGGTCCGCGGCTGCCGCAGCGGCCGCCGG
>NZ_JCANQV010000273.1:0-7620 GCF_059553635.1 Candidatus Streptomyces philanthi | reverse complement strand
CCGGCGCGGCCGGAGGTCCGGGCGCTACTACCCCCGGCACGGCACCGACGGCCACCGCACCGTCTCCTACGACCTGGATCTCGCGTACGACCCGGGCAGCGGCCGCCTCGACGGGCGCGCCCGGATCGAGGCGGTGGCCCGCGTCCCCCTGGACCGGATCACCCTCGACCTGGCGCGGCTGTCGGTGCGCGGCGCGCTGGTCGACGGGCGTCCGGTACGGGCGCGGAAGCGGTGGGGGAAGCTGCTGCTGGGGACGCCGTACCGGATCGCCGCGGGAACGCCGTTCACGGTGGAGGTCCGCTACGGGGGCCGGCCGCGCCCGGTGCGCTCGCCGTTCGGGGCCATCGGCTGGGACCTGGTCGGCGACCCTGACGAGGGGACGCTGGTGGCGTCACAGCCGGTGGGCGCGCCGTCGTGGTTCCCGTGCAACGACCGGCCGGACGACAAGGCCGCCTACACCTTCCGTGTCACCGTGCCGCTCGGCCACCAGGCGTTCGCCAACGGCACGCTGCGCGAGCACCGGCGGGAGGGCGGCGGCGAGGTCTGGACGTACCACCACCCCGGGCCGATGTCCTCGTACCTGGCCGCGCTCTACACCGGCCGTTTCCAGTACGAGCGGCGGCCGGACGTGGTGCTGCCGGACGGGCGGGCGATCGTGCTGCACCAGGCGTTCCCGCCGCGGCTCGCCGAGGCGGCCCGGCACGATCTGGCGCGCCAGCCGGAGATGCTGCGGGCGTTCACCGGGATGTTCGGTCCGTATCCCTTCGAGGCGTACGGCGCGATCGTGGTGGACGCGGAGCTGTCGGAACCCGTCGAGAATCAGACACTTTCGGTCTTCGGCAGTAACCATGCCGACGGTCGGCGTGGCTCGGAGAGGCTGGTGGCGCACGAACTCGCGCACCAGTGGTTCGGTAACAGCGTCGGGCTCGACGACTGGCGGCACATCTGGCTCAACGAGGGCTTCGCCACCTACGCCGAGTGGCTGTGGTCCGAGCACCTCGGCGGACCCGACGCCGACACCCTCGCCCGCCGCGCCTGCTCCTCGCTCGCCCGGGAGCGCCAGAACCTGTGCCTGGCCGAGCCGGGCCCGCGTCGCATCTTCGACGACCGGGTCTACCTCCGCGGCGCCTGCACCCTGCACGCGCTGCGGCTCACGGTGGGCGACGAGCGGTTCTTCCGTACGCTGCGCGGCTGGCACGAGGCCCATCGCGGCGCGACCGCGGGCACCGAGGCGTTCCTCGCTCACGCCGAGGCGCAGGCGGGCCGCCCGGTGCGGGAGCTGCTGGGCGCCTGGCTGTACGACACGGCGCTGCCGGAGCTGCCGCCGCGCGGGGCGTGAGACCGTCCCCGCTCCGCGCGCGGCCGCCGGAACCGGAAACCCGTTCGCCCTCGCCGCTCCCGGCAGGGGACACTACGGGCATGATCATCCGTAGTGCCGATGCCGCCGATCTGCCCGCCCTCCGCGACCTCGAACGCGCCGCGGGGGAACCGTTCCGCGCGGTGGGGATGGCCTCCGTGGCGGACGACGAGCCGCCCGCCCTCGACGTGCTGTCCGCCGCCCGGGACGCCGGACGGCTCCTGGTCGCCGCCGAGGAGGACGGGGCGCGCCCGGCGGGCTATCTGCTGTGGGAGCCGGTCGACGGCTGTACCCACATCGAGCAGGTCTCCGTCCACCCGGACCACGCCCGCCGCGGCATCGGCCGGGAGCTGATCGAGCGGGCCGCGCAGGAGGGCGGGGGCGCCCCGCTGACCCTGACCACCTTCGCCGAGGTGCCGTGGAACGCGCCGTACTACGGCCGTCTCGGCTTCCGCGTCCTGGCGGGCGACGAGATCACCCCGGGCCTGCGGGAGATCCGCGCGCACGAGGCGGAGCTGGGCCTGGACCGCTGGCCGCGGGTGTGCATGCGACGCGAGGCGTGACGCGTCACCGGGAGGCACCGGTCCGCACCGGTGCCTCCCGTGCGTCTACGACGCCACGCCGCGCAGCCGTTCCGCCAGCCGCTCCCGCAGTTCGATCTTGCGGACCTTGCCGCTGACCGTCATCGGGAAGGCGTCCATGATCTCCAGATGGCGGGGGACCTTGAAGTGGGCGAGATGTGCCCGGCAGTAGTCGGCCAGCTCGTCGTGGGTGAGCGGGTCGGCGGGGTCGCGGAGGATGACGCAGGCGGCGATCTCCTCGCCGTACTTGTCGTCGGGGACGCCGACCACCTGGACGTCGGCGATCTTGGGGTGGGAGTAGAGGAACTCCTCGATCTCGCGCGGATAGACGTTCTCTCCCCCGCGGATGATCATGTCCTTGATGCGGCCGACGATCCGCAGATAGCCGTCGTCGTTCATCACGGCGAGGTCGCCGGTGTGCATCCAGCGGGCGGCGTCGATGGCCTCGGCGGTCCGCTCCGGCTCGTCCCAGTAACCGAGCATCACGCTGTAGCCGCGGGTGCACAGTTCACCGGTCGCGCCGCGCGGGACGGTGACACCGGTCGCCGGGTCGACGACCTTCACCTCGATGTGCGGGAGGACCCGGCCGACGGTGGCGGTGCGGTGGACGAGGTCGTCGTCGCGGCGGGTCTGGGTGGAGACCGGTGAGGTCTCCGTCATGCCGTAGCAGATGGACACCTCGGCCATGTGCATCTCGGCGACCACCCGCTTCATGATCTCCTCCGGGCAGGGCGAGCCCGCCATGATGCCGGTGCGCAGGCAGGTGAGGTCGAAGTCGGCGAACCGCGGGTGGTCGAGTTCGGCGATGAACATCGTCGGCACCCCGTAGAGGGAGGTGCAGCGCTCGTCCTGGACGGCCCGGAGGGTGGCGACCGGGTCGAAGGAGGGCGCGGGGACGACGACGCAGGCGCCGTGCGAGGTCGCGGCGAGGTTTCCCATGACCATGCCGAAGCAGTGGTAGAAGGGCACCGGCAGGCAGATCCGGTCCTGTTCGGTGTAGCCGACCGTCTCCCCCACCCAGTACCCGTTGTTGAGGATGTTGTGGTGGGAGAGGGTGGCCCCCTTCGGGAAGCCGGTGGTGCCGGAGGTGTACTGGATGTTGACGGGGTCGTCGGCGGAGAGCCCCGCCGCGCGCTCGGCCAGCCGGGCGGCCGGCACGGCGGCACCCGCGGCCAGCATCCCGTCCCAGGTCGGATCGCCGATGTACACGACGTCCCGCAGCCCCGGGCAGGAGGAACGCACCTGCTCGGCCATCCGCCGGTAGTCGCTGGTCTTGTGCCGCAGGGCCGAGACCAGCACCCCCACCCCGGCCTGCCGCAGGACGAACGCCAACTCGTGCACCCGGTAGGCGGGGTTGATGTTGACGAGGACGGCGCCGATCCGGGCGGTGGCGTACTGGACGAGGACCCACTCCGCGCAGTTGGGCGCCCAGATGCCGACCCGGTCGCCGCTGCCGACGCCCAGGGCGATCAGCCCGAGGGCCACCTCGTCGACGGCCCGGCCGAAGGCGGTGTAGGTCCAGCGGCGGCCGGTGGGGAGGTCGACCAGGGCCTCCCGGTCGCCGAACCGGGCGACGGCGCGGTCCAGATCAGCGCCGATGGTGCCGCCGAGCAGCGGCTTGCCGGCCGTCCCGCTCGCGTACGACAGCCTGCTCACCGGTGGTCCTCCTCGCGGTACTCGGGCCCGCCGTCCCCGTGCGCGGTGCGTTCGCGCAGCTCGACGCGGCGGATCTTGCCGGAGACGGTCTTGGGCAGCTCGGCGAACTCCAGCCGCTTCACCCGCTTGTAGGGGGCGAGGACCTCGCGGGAGTGCGCGAAGAGGACCTTGGCCGTCTCCGGCCCCGGCTCCCAGCCCTCGGCGAGCACGACGTACGCCTTGGGGACGGCGAGCCGCACCGGGTCGGGCGCGGGGACCACGGCCGCCTCGGCGACCGCCTCGTGCTCCAGCAGCGCGCTCTCCAGCTCGAACGGGGAGATCTTGTAGTCGGACGCCTTGAAGACGTCGTCGGCCCGGCCGACATAGGTGATCCAGCCGTCACCGTCCCGGGTGCCGATGTCACCGGTGCGGTAGTAGCCGCCGGCCATCGCCTCGGCGGTGCGGTCCGGGTCGCCGTGGTAGCAGGCCATCACCCCGACCGGGCGGCGGGAGAGGTCCAGGGCGATCTCGCCGGCGTCGGACGGGGCGCCGCTGACCGGGTCCAGCAGGACGACGGCGAAGCCCGGTGTGGGACGGCCCATCGACCCCGGTTTGACGGGCTGACCGGGCGTGTTGGCGACCTGGACGGCGGTCTCGGTCTGCCCGAAGCCGTCCCGGATCGTCACCCCCCATGCCTCGCGGACCTTGTCGATGACCTCGGGGTTGAGGGGTTCGCCGGCGGCGACGATCTCCCGGGGCGGGTGCCGCAGCGCGGTGAGGTCGGCCTGGATGAGCATCCGCCACACGGTGGGCGGGGCGCAGAAGCTGGTGACGCGGGCCCGGTCCATCTCCGCCATCAGCCGGGCCGCGTCGAAGCGGGTGTAGTTGTGGATGAAGACGGTGGCCTCGGCGTTCCACGGCGCGAAGAGGTTGGACCAGGCGTGCTTGGCCCAGCCGGGCGAGGAGATGTTCAGATGGACGTCGCCGGGCCGCAGTCCGGTCCAGTACATCGTGGCGAGATGGCCGATGGGGTACGAGGCATGGGTGTGCTCGACGAGTTTGGGGCGCGCGGTGGTGCCGGAGGTGAAGTACAGCATCAGCGAGTCGTCGGCGTGGGTCGGGCCCTCCGGCCGGAAGTCCTCCGGCGCCGTGTACGCGTCCTCGTAGGCCCGCCAGCCCTCCGGCGCCCCGCCGACCGCGATACGGGTGTACGCGCCGGGCACGGACGCGAACTTCCCGGTGTCCGCGGCACGCACCACGACATGGCGGGCCCGGCCGCGGGTGATCCGGTCGGCGAGGTCGGCGGGGCCGAGCAGCGGGGTGGCGGGGATGACGACGGCGCGCAGCTTCATCGCGGCCAGCGCCGTCTCCCACAGTTCCGCCTGGTTGCCGAGCATCACCAGGACGCGGTCGCCGGGCCGTACCCCGGCGGCGGACAGCCAGTTGGCGACCCGGTCGGAGCGGCGGCGCAGGGTGTCGAAGGTCAGACGGGTCTCGTCGCCGTCCTCCTCGACGATGTGCAGGGCGACGCGGTCGTTGCCGCGGGCGATGACGTCGAACCAGTCCAGCGCCCAGTTGAAGTGGACCGGGCGCGGCCAGCGGAAGTGCGCGCGGGCCGCCTCGTAGTCCGTGCGGTACCGGAGCAGGAGGTCGCGCGCCTCCCGGAACTCCTTGGTGGCGGCCGGTGAACGGCCCGCTTCCGCGCTGTCGGTGTCCGTCATCTGTCCTCCTCATTGCCCCGCGGCTCCCTGACATCGTGTAATCAGTGACGTAGGTCTCACCACCCCCGAACGGGGGGAAGCGGAGGTACGGGTGCGCGTCGGGTCGGAAACGGGCGGGACCGGTGAGGTGGGGGCGGCGCTCGCCCGGCTGCGGCGGAGCAGCGGACTGCCGGTGGCGTTCGGCGGCCTGCTGGCGGGCACCGGCCGCTACCGGCTCGACGA
This sequence comes from Candidatus Streptomyces philanthi, assembly GCF_059553635.1. NCBI lineage: Bacteria > Bacillati > Actinomycetota > Actinomycetes > Kitasatosporales > Streptomycetaceae > Streptomyces > Candidatus Streptomyces philanthi. The sequence goes on along the minus strand of NZ_JCANQV010000273.1, from coordinate 2,104 downwards.
ACTGTCCGGCACGGCGACCGCGGTACTGCGCGGACTGCACATCCACCACGGCACGGGCGTCGGCGGCAAGGCGGCGGCGCTGGGGCGGCCGTTCGCGGTGACCGACTACCCGGCCTCCGCGGTGATCAGCCACGAGTACGACGCGGCGGTCGCCGCGGAGGGCCTGCGGTCGGTGCTCGCGGTACCGGTCGTGGTGCGCCGCCGGGTGCGCGGGGTGCTGTACGGGGCGCTGCGCAGCCCGCACCGGCTGGGCGACGGCCCGCTGTCGGCGGCGATGGAGGCCGCCCGCGAACTGGAGGAGGCGCTGCTGCTCCAGGACGAGGCGGAACGGCTGCTGTCGGTGGCGCGGCAGCCGACGGCGGCCGACCCGGCGGTGTGGGAGGAGGTCCGCGAGGCGCACGGGGAGCTGCGGGCGCTGGCCCAGCGGATCGCCGACCCGCTGCTGCGGCAGGAGATGCTGGCGGCCTGCGGCCGGCTCGCCGCCGCGTCCTCGGGCCGCAAGGAGCCGGGCGGGGAGGGGCCCGCGCTGTCGCCGCGGGAGGTCGATGTGCTGGCGTGTGTGGCGTCGGGGGCGACGAACGCGCAGGCGGCGGAGCGGCTGGGGCTGCGTCCGGAGACGGTGAAGGGCTATCTGCGGTCGGGGATGCGCAAGCTGGGGGCGCACAGCAGGATGCAGGCGGTGGTCGCGGCGCGGCGGTCGGGCCTGCTGCCGTAGGGCGGGGTCCGGGGTGTCGGACAATTCCTTTGCCGCGTCCCGCAGTTCCGGCGATCATCGCGTCATGATCGATCACACCGCCCTCGCGGAGAAACCCGAACTGACCGGCGCCCGCGTCCGTCTCGTCCAGCTGTCGGAGCGTCACGCCGACGCGTTCCACGTCACCACCCTCGACCCCGAGACCCGCCGGCTGACCGGCACCCACCGCCACTTCACCCCCGAGGAGACACGGAAGTGGTGCGCCGCGGCGCCCGGCCGCGAGGACCGTCTGGACCTCGTCGTCGAGGACCGGGAGACCGGCGACTACCTCGGCGATCTCGCGCTGATCGACATCGACGCGGACAACGCGTCCGGCTCCGTGCGCATCGCGCTGGTGCCGGGCGCCACCGACCGGGGTCTGGGCAGCGAGGCCCTGCGGCTGCTGCTGGACCACGCCTTCGGACGCGTCGGCCTGCACCGCGTCCAGCTGGAGGTCTTCGCGTTCAACGAGCGGGCCCGGCGGGCGTACGAGCGGTGCGGCTTCGTGGTCGAGGGACGGATGCGGGAGGCGCTGCACTGGGACGGCGCCTGGCACGACGTCCTGCTGATGGGCCTGGTGCGGGACGCGGGGGTATCCGGCGCGGCGTGAGGTGCCGGGGGCGGGCGGCGGTCAGGCGACCGAGCCGGCCCGTTCCGCCGTGCGGCCGAGGTCGTGGTGGATGGGGGTGCGGGCGCCGGTGAGGGGGGCGCCGCTGCCGCCGCGCCGGGCGGCGACGATCTCGGCGGCGATGGACAGGGCCGTCTCCTGGGGGGTGCGGGCGCCGAGGTCGAGGCCGATGGGCGAGCGCAGGCGGCGCAGTTCGTCCGCGGTGAGTCCGGCCCGGCGCAGCCGCCGCTGCCGGTCGCGGTGGGTGCGGCGGGAGCCCATGGCGCCGACGTAGGCGACGGGCAGCCGCAGGGCGCGCTCCAGCAGGGGGACGTCGAACTTGGGGTCGTGGGTCAGGACGCACAGCGCCGTACGGGCGTCCAGGTCCTGGGAGTCGAGGTAGCGGTGGGGCCAGTCGGTGACGACGGTGTCGGCGTCGGGGAAGCGTTCGCGGGTCGCGAAGACGGGGCGGGCGTCGCAGACCGTGACGTGGTAGCCGAGGAACTTGCCGGCCGTGACCAGTGCCGCCGCGAAGTCGACGGCCCCGAAGACGATCATCCGGGGAGGCGGCAGGGCGGACTCGACGAGGAGGACGGCCCGCTGCCCGCAGCGGGGGCCGCCGGGCCCCGCGTCCCCGCCGCCGGGCTCCGTGCCGAGGGTGACGGTGGCGGTGCGTCCGGCGTCGAGCAGGGCGCGGGTCTCGGCGGCGGCGGTGCGGTCGAGGGCCGGGGAGCCGCCGAGGGTCCCGGTGCGGCGGCCGTCGG
>NZ_JCANQV010000272.1:0-7674 GCF_059553635.1 Candidatus Streptomyces philanthi | reverse complement strand
GACGCCCGCCGGGACGCCGTTCACCTTCGTCTATGCCCTGCTCCTCGTCACGACCACACTCTTCGCCGAGGCCGCCGACCCCGCGCTCGTCGACTCCCTGCTGCGCGCCTCCAGTACGGACGTCGGCCACCTCACCCGGGACCCGCTGCTGGTCCTCCTCGCCAGCGCCGCCTGGATCGCGGGCGGCCTGACCTCCGGCTACGCCCTCGCCCTCCCGTTCGTCCTGTCCGCCCTGGAGCGGCGCCTGGGCGGGGCGCGCACGGCCGCGGTGTTCTTCGGCGGCCACGCGCTCGCCACCGTCGCCACCGAACTCCCCGTCGGCTTCTCCGTCGCCCTGGGCGGGCTCCCGCCCAGCTCGCTGCACCGCCTCGACTACGGCATCAGCTTCGGCGTGATGACCTGCGCCGGCGCCCTGGCCGGCCTGCTGCCCCGCTGGTCCCGTCCTCTTCTCCTGGGCGCGGCGGCCACTCTGGCCGTCACCGACCTCCTCGCCCTCGCCGACCCCATGACCGACTGGGGTCATCTCCTCTCCCTCTTCCTGGGCGTCGCCACCTGGCCCCTCCTCCGCCGCGACCACTCCCGCCGCGCCGCCTCCGTCCCCCTCCGCGGCGACCTGGGGCACCCGGCGCTCCGGACGGTCCGGACGGTCCGTCCGGTCCGTGCGGGAGGGGAGCGGGGACGGCGGGTCGTACCTGGCGCGGGGGCGTCCACGCGGGGGTGACCCGACGGCGAGCGAAGGGGCCCTGTCCGTGCGTCGCGGGAGACGCACGGACAGGGCCCCTTCGCGGGGCGGTCAGGAGGCCGCGCGGACCGGTACGAGATGCTCCGGCGAGTCCAACCACACCCGCTCGCCGTCGCCGTCCACGGTCAGACCGAAACGCTCGAACCCCGGTCGGCCCTGGTCCTCCCACCACTGGTGGGCGGCTTCTGCCTCGTCCCAGAGCCGACGCGGGCCGGACTGCCAGACGCGCGCCTTCGCCCCGTCGCGGAACTGCGCACACGCCCATGAGCGGTCCGTGAGTCCGTAGAACCACACGGGTCGTGCCCCGTCCTCCTTGCCGGCGACGACGTGGAGGCAATCCGGCACCCGAAGCCCCAGTGCGAACCGCTGGGGACTGAACCGGGCGGACAGGAACTGATCCTCCGTGACCGTGGTGGACGACTCGTCACCATCGGCCACGCTGCCCGGGACGTACTCGCGGTGGACCACGGGCGGGCAGCGCTGCGCCCGTAGTTTCATGAACTCCACAGGCCCTGTGAACGCCCCTGACGCGCTCTGCCCGTCGCCGGCGACGACCAGCCGGGCCACGGCATCTCCGTTGCCGTAATGCGTCCCCCACGGGACGACGATCACTCCGCCCGGCCGGCTCTGCTCCACCCATGCGAACGGGACGGACCGAAGACCGCAGGTTGCGATGATCCGGTCGTACGGCGCTGCCGCCGGGTACCCCTTGAAGCCGTCCCCGTGCACCACACGGACAGGCGCACCGAAGCGTTCCAGAGCCGCCCGTCCTGTCGCCGCCACGGCTTCGTCCACTTCCACCGTGACGACGTTCCCGGCCCCGAGGCGGTGAGCCATCAGTGCCGCGTTCCAGCCGGTACCGGTGCCGATTTCCATCGCGCGGTTTCCGGGCTGTACGTCCAGGTCCCGGAGCATGGAGAACACCACACTCGGCATGGACGCGGAGCTGGTGGCAACCTGTCCCGGTGCGGCGCCGGAATGCCGGCCGTCGTCCCACTGCGTGACGATCGGCGCGTCGGAGTCGGCGTATCGCTCCCATGTTTCCGGATCGTCCGCCTTGCTGACCGCGACACTCCGGGCGGTGCCCATGTCGAACGGCCACATCAGGTCGGGCAGGAACGCGGAGCGGGGCACAGCCCGAAACGCCGGTGCCCAGTCCGGGGAAAGGAATCCGGCGGACATGAGGACACGCCCCAGCTCTGCACGGCCGGGGCGCTCCTGGTGTGCGTCGGCGGTCACTGGTCAGGCAGCCTTGAGCGGGTCGGGGACGCCGGGACCGTCGTCCGGGGTCGGCGGCTCATGAGGGCCGGGGTACGGCTGTCCCGGCAACTTGTCGCCGTTACCGCCGCTATTGCGCAGGATGACAGGCACGTGTGCTCACCTTCGTTCTGCCGACGCAGGGCCATTCCTCGCGCCATCGTCCTACCTGTTGTCGGCAGGCGCAGTCTCTTCTGCTGAGCCGGACACAGCAACGCCCCGCCGCTTTCCCCCTTGCGTCGTACGGGCAGCCGTCCCCGCCACGGGCTCGTTCACAGACACCCACGGCGGGGGCGGGATCTGCGCCCCGCCGCCCGTGAGGGTGACGGGGCGCTTCGTTTGCCGGGCCGGGTCAGCCGTTGGCCAGTGCCTGGAGGCGGTCGTAGGCGCCGTTGAAGCTGTCGCGGTCGCCGACGGCGGGGCCGGAGGAGGTGTACTGCCAGATGGTGTGGAAGCCCCAGCCGGCCGGGAGTTCGCCGACCGAGGAGCCGTAACGGGGAATCCACAGGGGGTTGACGCTGCCGAAGCCGGAGTAGTTGCCGGTGCACTGCTTCCACCAGTTGGTGGAGGTGTAGATGACGGCGTCGCGGCCGGTGCGGGCCTTGTAGGTGGCGAACCAGTCCTTCATCCAGTTGACCAGCCCGGTCGCGCTCATCCCGTAGCAGGTCTCGCCGTAGGGGTTGTACTCCATGTCCAGCGCGCCGGGCAGCGTCTTGCCGTCCTTGGACCAGCCGCCGCCGTGGTCGGCGAAGTAGTTGGCCTGGGCGGCGCCGCTGGAGGTGTCCGGGGTGGCGAAGTGGTAGGCGCCGCGGATCATGCCGGTGTTGTACGAGCCGTTGTACTGCTGGGCGAAGTACGGGTTGGTGTAGCTGGTGGACTCGGTCGCCTTGACGTACGCGAAGCGCACGCCGCCGCCCGAGAGCGACGACCAGTCGACATTGCCGTTGTGGCCGCTGACGTCCACGCCCTCGACGGAGGCGGCCAGGCCGGGCGGTTGCCCGGTGCCGGGGGCGATGCCCTCGCGGGCGGCGATCTGGGAGCCGGCCCAGTCCCGTTCGGGGTGGGTCGGTTCGGGTGCGCGCCGCGCGGACGCGGCGTCGGCGGGGCCGGCCGTGCCGGCGAGGAGTGCGAGGACCGCGAGAAGCATCCCGGCCGCCGTCGCCAGGGGGCGGGTGCGGTGGGGGGAGCCGGAACCGTGCACGGACATGCGTGCCTCCGTGGATCTCGGTGGGTGACCTGAGGGGGGACGGCGCGAGGCCGGGTCGTGCGCCGTGCGGAGAGGCCGGTGGTGTGCGGGGGTGCCTGGCGGTGCCGAACGTAGCCAGACACACCAACGGCGCGGTGTACAGGAGACGTGGTGCGGGTGGTGCGGCTGGGAAGGGCCGGTGCCCGGCGGCCCGCACTTGGTGTGCCCATGCCAGAATTGACGATACGCGCGTAGACCCTGGCGATAAAAGGGGGGAGCATGGCCGCCGTTGGTCTATTCCTGCGAAATACTGGCCCTAGCTGCGGCTTCGGCCGCGGCCGACGGAAACTTTCAGGGTGAGGAAAGCCGGAAAGGGCGCAGACGTGGACAACTCCGAAGCCCACGGGACGACGGCGGACGGCGGGCCGCGTGAGGCGGACGAGGCGTTCCTGTCCCTGGAGCACGAGCTGGCGGTGTTCCTCCGGCGGGCCCGCGCCACCTCGGGCGAGATGTCCCGCGAGGTCCACCCCGACCTGGAGCCCGCCGCCTACGGGCTGCTGGTCCGGCTCGCCGACACCGGGTCCCAGCGCGCCACCGACCTGGCGGGCTTCTTCGGCGTCGGCAAGGCGACGATAAGCCGTCAGCTCCAGGCCCTGGAGCGGCTGGGGCTCGTCGCCAAGGAGCCCGATCCGGCCGACGGGCGCGCCGTCCTGGTGCGGATCACGGACGAGGGGCGCGAGCGCTTCGCGCGGGTGCGCACCGCCCGCCGGGCCCGCTACGCCCGCCGCCTCGCCTCCTGGGACCGCGCGGAGGTCGCCGAACTGGCCCGGCTCCTCAACCGGCTGAACGCCGAGCAGGAGGGCGAGTGCGAGAGCGGCTGCGGGGGCGCCTGAACGGTGCGGGGAGCGCCGCGTCCGCTGCCGGGCCGTCAGGCCGCCCGCCCGCCATAGGCGCTGAGGGCGTCAGAGTTCCGCGAAGACCACCGCGGCGTCGTCGTGCCGCTTGCCGCGCGGATGGACAAGGCCCCGCGGGTCGGCGGACTCCGCCGCCCGCACCCGGTCGATGAGTGCCTGCGGACCCTTGCGGGCCACCAGCGCCGCGCACTCCGCCCACGACCCCTCCCGGAAGACCTCGACGAAGCGCGCCGCGCCGTCGCTGAGCGCGGTCAGCGAGCGGACCTCGGCGCGCGGGAGGGTGCCGGTGACCGCGCGGGCGGCCACCGCGGGGTCGGCCGCCGCGGTGAAGAAGCCGCCCTCGGCGTTGCGCAGCGCCTCCACGGCGGCGGCGTACGCGCGGCGGGCGGCGGCGCGTTCCGCGGAGTCGCGGGGCAGGGCGCGTACGGCGGAGCCGAGCGAGCGGACCTCGGGCGGGAGGGCGTTCAGGCGGGTGTCGAGGACCGGTCGTACCGTGCCGTCCGCGTGCTCCACGAGCAGCGCCGCATCGGAAAGGACCAGGTGTTCGACGGTGCGTTCGGACCAGCGCGCCGCCACCACGGTTGCCTGGGGCGTACGTGGGTGAGAAAGGTCACAGGTGTCCCGGTGAACGGCGGCCGTACGGGAGATGGCCTCGGCCAGCACCTCGGTGAGCGTCATGTCCCGGCGCGAACCCGACAGTTCGAGCATTGCGCCACCGAGTCGTGCGGTGAACCAGGGGACCGTGTGCACACAGCCGTAGTCGCCCTCCGGTGGCGTCACTCCGTCGAGAAGGACGAGCACACCCCCGTCGCCGGAGGCGGGGAGGGCGACAGATGCGTAGTCCTCGTTCGGGTGTTGAGGGGTGCCGGGCTCGGTGGCGAGTGCGAAGCGCATGACGGGGAGTCTGCCGGAGGCCGGGCGCGCGCGGGCGCCGGGGCGACACGTTTGTGTGCGTTCTGTGTGTGCCCGGGGCGGCCGTGAAAGGGGCGGCCCGTGAGGGACGTCCGGGCCGTGCGGGCGGGCATCTTTTCAGGACCGGTCCGGTTCTCCAAACCCGCCACGAGGTTGCACAGGGTTGCACGAGGGGTGGCACATTCGGGCAAGTTGGTGGTCAACTTCTGATTGATGTTCACTCATTCAAGTGGCCGGGCCGGTGTTGCCGAGCCACTGCGCGGCGCCGGTGGAAAGGTCACTTCCCGGATGATCGGGGGCGGGCCAGGACATTCGACGCGACGCGCACAGCCGGGCTGTTCCCTTCGCGAAGGTGTGCACCGCCGCGCTCTGCGCGCGGGTCCGCCCCACGAACGGAGAGCGAGCCGGGCCCACGGGGCCACACGGCGTGGGTTGCGAGACAGGAATGCGAGCAGCGGTGCGGAAGAAGCGGCTTCGGGGCGGCGCAGGGAAGCCGGGTACACCGGCACGTTCGTTCTCGGCACCGGGTACGGGCACGACGCCCGGTCCCGGCACGGCGGACGGCGGGGCCCCGCGCGGGCGCCCCGCGCGCGTACGTAACCGCCTGATGGGCGCGGTGGCCGTGGTGGCCGCCGCCGTGGTGGGAGCCGGCGCCCCCGCCGTGCTGAGCGCCGTCGACGACACCCACACCAGCCAGCAGCTGGTCGACCTCGCGCAGCTGAACGCGCGCGCCGTCGGCCTCGCCCACTCCGTCGCCGACGAGCGCGACGCCATGACCGAGCACGTCGCCGCCGGCCGCGGCTCCGGTCCGGCGGGCGCCTCCGGCTCCCAGCGCGCCCGGGTGGACCGCCAGGTCCGCGAGCTGCGCGCCGCGGCCAAGGGCGGCACCTCCTTCGACGACGTCGCCGAGCAGCTCGACGCGCTGTCCGGCATCCGGCAGCAGGCGCTGTCCGGGCACGGCTCCGCCCAGGCCACCTTCGACGCGTACAGCCGCGTCGTCCAGGCCCTCGGCGGCATCGCCGACGACCTCGCCCGCCGGCTGCCCGCCCGCGCCGGGGAGGCGGGCGCCGACACCCGCGCCCTGCCCTACCTCGGCCTCGCCGCCGACCAGGCCGCCGCCGCCCGCGCCCTGCTCCTCGCCTCGCTCGCCGGCGGGCAGGAGACCCCGCAGACGCCCCAGCTCCCCGGCGTCCCCACCACCCCGCCGACCGGGACCGGCGGCAAACAGACCGCCAAGCTGACCTCCGCCGCCCAGGTCGCGCACGTACGCGAGCAGGGCGCGCTCGCCGACTTCGCCCGCGTCGCGAGCCCCAAGGCCAAGGACGCCTACGACCGGACCGTCACCGGCTCCGACGTCACCACCGCAGAGCGCTACCTCTCCCGGCTCTCCGGCGGCCGCACCGACACCGGCCTCGACCGCGACCGGGTCCGCGGCAGCCTCACCGCCCGCATCGGGCTGATGCGCGGCGTCGAGTCCTCCATGGCCGCCCAGAACGTGGACCGGCTCAGCACCCTCCGCGACGACGACGTCACCGCGCTGGAGATCCGTATCGCGCTGGTCGGCGCCTGCCTGCTGCTCGCCGCCGGCGTCAGCATCTCCGTCGCCCGCTCGATGACCCGCCCGCTCGCCGCGCTGCGGCTCGGCGCCCAGCGCGTCGCCGCCGACCCCGGCAACGAGGAGCCGATCGGCTTCAAGGGCCGCAACGACGAGTTCGCCGCCACCGTACGGTCCGTCAACGCGCTGCACGCCCAGGTCGGCGAGCTGGCCCGGCGCGGCGCCGAGATGGAGGCCGAACGCGGCCGCCTCGTCGGCAACCGCAAGCAGCTCGCCACGGAACGCCAGGCCCTGCACGACGAGCGGGTGGCGCTCCAGAAGGAGAACGCCGACCTCACCGAGCGGCTCGCGGTGCTGCGCACCGGCGTCCACGGCCGGTTCGTCAACCTGTCGCTGCGCACCCTCGGCCTGGTGGAGCGCCAGCTCGCCGTCATCGAGCAGCTGGAGGAGACCGAGCAGGACCCCGAGCGCCTGGAAACCCTCTTCAAGCTGGACCACTTCGCCGCGCGGATGCGCCGCCACAGCGAGAACCTGCTGGTCCTCGCGGGCGCCGAACAGCACGGCACCACCCACGCCGCCGCCGTGCCGCTGCTGGACGTGCTGCGCGCCTCCATCAGCGAGATCGAGCGCTACGAGCGTGTCCGCATCCTCTCGCTGCCCCCGCACTCCCAGGTCGCGGGCTTCGCCGCGGACGACATCAGCCACCTGGTCTCCGAACTCCTGGAGAACGCCACCGCCTTCTCCCCGCCGGAGGCCCATGTCGAGCTCTCCGGCTGGCTGCTGGAGACCGGCGAGGTCATGCTCTCCGTCCAGGACGAGGGCATCGGCATGACCGCCGAACGCCTCGCCGAGGTCAACGAGCGGCTCGCCGACCCCGAGGTCGCCTCCACCTCCGAGACCGTCGACGAGGCCCTGGGCCTCGGCCTGTACGTGGTGGTGCGGCTGGCCGCCCGGCACGGCGTACGCGTCCAGCTGCGCGACGACCCGCAGGGCGGCGTCACCGCGGTCGTCGTCCTGCCCGGCTCGATCCTGCCCACCCGCCCGATGCACTCCGGCGGCTCGGCCCCCGCGGCCCCCGAACCGGCCGCCCAGCGCCTGCCCGGCTCGG
>NZ_JCANQV010000271.1:0-7697 GCF_059553635.1 Candidatus Streptomyces philanthi | reverse complement strand
CCACCGCGTCCGCCAGCCGGAGCACCGCGTCCGCGGCGTCCGGCGGCAGCTGCCCGAGGCGGATCAGACGGGCGGCCGCGGCGCGCGAGGTCAGTGTCTCGTCGGGCGGGATGCCGTAGTCCCAGCCGGTGTCCAGCAGCTCCTCCCAGGCGGCCAGCGTGCCGGCCGTCCCCTCTCCGGCACCGGCCAGTCGCCGGGCCCGGGTGCGCCGCCGCCACCACAGCGGCAGGGCGGGCAGCGCGAGGAGCGTCAGGGCGCCGAGGGCGATGCCGGTGACGGTCCAGGGGGACGGGCCGTCGTCCGCCGGGCCGGGGCCCCCGGCCGCCGGGGTCTCCACGCAGATCCGGCCCGAGCCGGGCGAGGCACTTCCGGGGCCGCACGACGGGTCGGCGGAGGGCCGGTGCGACGGCCGGGCGGGGGCCGGGCGGTGGCGCTCCGGGCGGTCGGGGCGTCCGGCGGACGGGCTGTCGGAGAGGGTGTAGTCGGGGACGGTGCCACGGCTCGGGGTCGGCTCGAAGCGTGTCCATCCCGCACCCTCGAAGTACAGCTCGGGCCAGGCGTGCGCGTCCCGGAGGCCGACCGAGGTCGTACCGTCCGGCTGCTTGGTGCCCGGGGTGAAGCCGACCGCGACCCGGGCCGGGATGCCCAGGGTGCGGGCCATCGCGGCCATCGAGAAGGAGAAGTGGACGCAGAAGCCCTCCTTGTCCTTCAGGAAACGGGCGATGGCCTCGGCGCCGCTGCCGGCCCGGACCTCGGTGTTGTAGCTGAACCCGCCGTTCAGGGCGAACCAGTCCTGGAGCTTGACGGCCTCGTCGTACGGGGTGCGCGCGCCGTGCGTGATCTTCCGGGCGGTCGACCGCACCACCTCGGGCAGCGACGCGGGCACCTTGGTGTACTCGCGCCGCAGCGCGGCGGGCGGGGGCGGGGCCGAGGCGAGCTGGCGGGCCGTGGGCCGCACCCGCAGGCTTTCCACCTGGTACTGAAGGCCGCGGGTGGTCTGTCCCCGGTCGCCCACGAGGGTGCGGCCCTGTGGCTCGTACCGCCAGCGTCCCGCGATGTCGACCCGGGCGGCGGGGTAGGGGAGCGGCAGCCAGTTCTGTGCGTACCAGGGGGCGGTCGACACCGATGTCGTCACCCGGGTGGTGTTGACCGTGGGGCGGAGTCCCTGTGGGGTCGGCAGTTCGTCGGGCACGCCGGTGACCGTGCGCTCGGACGGTTTCCAGGCCGTGCCGTCGAACTGGTCGAGGGCGACGATCCGCAGATAGAGGTCGCGGGTGTCGTCGGTGGTGGTGCGGTAGTTCAGGACCTCCCGGTCCTCGGGCTGGTTCAGGCTGTTCTGGAGGGACACCAGGGGGTTGACGGCGGAGATCGTGCCGCCGCTTCCCCCGGGGCCGCCCCCGCTGCCGGGCTGCCCGAGGAGCCCGCCGTCGAGCGAGGGCAGGACGGCGGGTACGAGTAGCGCGATGCCCAGGGTGAGGGCGCCGATGCGGCGGCCGGTGCGTACCGGCGTCGTACGGGGGCGGCCGGACCGGGCGGGTTCGGGGGCGCCGAAGACGCGGCCCCACCGGGAGAGCCGGTCGCGGCCCTCGGCGAGCAGGAGCAGCAGGTAGCCCGCGGCCGCGACGAGGAACCAGAGCCAGCCGTCGCCGCCCTGGGCGAGCCCGGCCGCGACCGAGTACAGCGCGAGCAGGGGCAGACCGGCGGGCGCCGCGCTGCGGTACGTGACCGCGAGGGCGTCCACCACCAGGCCCACCAGCAGCACACCACCGACCAGCAGCAGCCGTATCCCGGGGGTCAGTGGGGCGGGGATGGCGTATCGGCCGACGTCGGCGACGCCGGACTCCACCAGCCGTACCAGCTCCGCGAGGGAACCGGGGCCCGGGAGCAGGCCGGCGACGGCCAAGCCGCGGGCGAACAGCAGCGTCAGCAGTTCCACGGCCACCAGGGCCTGCACGGTGATCGTCAGCGGCCGCGCCAGCGGCACCCGGCGGGCCAGCGCGCCCGCCCCGGCCACGAGCCCCAGGAGCACCGCCGCCTGGAACAGCCACGCGAACCGCCCCACCAGGGGCAGCAGCGCCCCCGCGGCGCACAGCGTCGCCACCGTCGCACTCAGCGCCAGCCGCACCCGGCCGCTCATGCCCGCACCTCCCGGGGGACAGGGCCGTGCGGGGGGAGGGGGGCTTGGGGACGCTTGCCCGTGGGGCCGCTCCGGGGCCGGTAGGCGGCGGTGTCCGCGCGTCCTTCGCGCCCGGGTACGGGGCGCTCATGTCCCTCGTGTGCGGGGCGGGAGGCTTCGGGGTCCTTGCCCGTGGGGCCGCTCCGGGGCCGGTACGCGACGGTGTCCGCGCGCCCTCCGAGCCCGGGTACGCGGCGCCCCCGCCCCTCATTCACCGGGCGGCGGCCCCCTCGGGCCCCCGGAGCCCCGCGCACGGCCCGGCCCCCCGACCCGTCACGCTCCACCACGCCCCCGCACACCTCACGCCCCTCCGTCTTCCGTCCGCCCCTCACACGCCTCCCCGGTGTCATGACACGCCTCCCAGACGTCCCGCCGTATCCGGTGCCCCCCGCGCGGGGGACGTGCCGTCGGTGGCCGTGGCCGGGTGTGTGCCGGAGTGGTCGGCGGCGCGCCACAGGTCGGGCAGGGGGACGTCCGGCGGGACGGGGAGCGCGGTCCAGCCCGCCGCCCGGAGCAGACGCAGCGTGCGGGCCAGCGAACTCCCGCCGGAACCGGAGCCGGGACCGGAACGAGAGCCCGCACCGGAGCCGCCCCCGGCGCGGGCGCGTGTGCTCCGGCCCCAGGCGTCGCCGTCGAGGACGAAGGCCAGTGCCGTTCCGCCGCCGTGCCGCATCCGGGCCACGAGTGCCGCCTGTTCCTCGTCCAGCTCGCCGAAGAACCCGACGAGCAGCCCCTCGCCGCCGAGGCGCAGTGCCTCGTACGCCGCGGTGAGCCCGGTCCCGTCGGAGTGCTCCATCACCGCGAGGGCGTCCAGCAGCGCGGCGGCGCGGGCCGGACCGTCGTCGCCGGGGCCGTCCGCGGCGGCGGGGCCCGGCACCGAGGCGCCCGTGTCGGTCAGCAGCCGTACGGAGAAACCGCGCTCCAGCAGATGCACCGCCGTCGAAGCGGCGGCCGCGACCGCCCATTCGAACGGCGCGTCGGGGCCCGCTCCCCGGTGCGCGGAACGGCGGGTGTCGAGCAGGACCGTGCAGCGGGCCCGCCGTGGCTGTTCCTCGCGGCGCACCATCAGCTCCCCGTGGCGCGCGGTGGACCGCCAGTGCACCCGCCGCAGGTCGTCGCCGTGCCGGTAGCCGCGCGGGATGACGTCGTCCTCCCCGGCGAGCGAGAGGGAGCGGTGCGGCCCGCCACCGTGGCCCGGTGCCCCGCCCGCCGCCCGTACCGGCGGCAGCGGCTCGGTCCTGGGCACCACCGTCAGGGTGTCGGTGGTGCTGAAGGCGCAGGTCAGCTCGCACATCCCGAACGGGTCGGAGAGCCGCAGCTCCAGCGGGCCCAGCGGATAGCGGCCGCGCAGGTCGGAGCGGACGCGGTAGGTCACCTCGCGCCGGCCGCCCGCCTCGACGCGGTCCAGGACGAAGCGGGGGCGCGGCCCGAGGACGTACGGCACCCGGTCCTGGAGCAGCAGCACGCCGGTGGGCAGCCGGGAGACGTTCTCGACGCGCAGCCGCACCCGCGACTCGGTGGCCGCGGGGACGCGGGCGGGCGCGAGGGCGCGGCCGCCGGTGACGCGGTAGCGGGTGCGGCGCAGGGCCAGGACGCACACCAGGGGCAGCGCCGTCAGCAGCAGTCCGACGCGGAGCAGATCCGCCTGGCCGAGGAGGTAGGAGCACACCGCGGCGGCGATCCCGGCCGCGAGGAACGACCGGCCGCGCGTCGTCAGCCCCCGGAGGGCGGCCCGCAGCCCGTCCGGTCCGAGCGTCCCGTCCGGCCCCCCGCCGGACATCACGCCCCCCGGGGGCCGGGCGGACGGCGGTCGTGCGCCGCGGACGGCCGGACGGCGGGGGAGGGGGACGGGACCGGGGTGCGGTGCAGGATCTCCAGCACGATCTGCTCGGTGGATCTGCGGTTGAGCTGGGCCTGGGAGGTGGGCAGCAGCCGGTGGGCGAGCACCGGGACGGCGAGGGAGCGGACATCGTCCGGTACCGCGTACTCCCGGCCGGCCAGCGCGGCGGCGGCCTTCGCCGCGCGCAGCAGGTGCAGCGTCGCGCGCGGGGAGGCGCCCAGCCGCAGCTCGGGGTGGCCGCGGGTGGCGGCGACCAGGTCGACGGCGTAGCGGCGCACGGCCTCGGCGGTATGGACGGCGCGCACCGTCGCGGTCAGCGCGACGATCTCGTGGGCGTGCGCGACCGGCCGCAGCGCGTCCAGGGGGGAGGTGCCGCCGTGCACGTCCAGCATCCGCAGTTCGGCGGCGGGGCTCGGGTAGCCGATGGACACCCGGGCCATGAAGCGGTCGCGCTGTGCCTCCGGGAGCGGGTAGGTGCCCTCCATCTCCACCGGGTTCTGGGTGGCGACCACCATGAACGGGCTGGGCAGGTCGTAGCTCTGCCCGTCGGCGGTGACCTGCCGTTCCTCCATGGACTCCAGCAGCGCGGACTGGGTCTTGGGCGAGGCGCGGTTGATCTCGTCGCCGATCACGATCTGGGCGAAGACCGCCCCGGGCTTGAACTCGAAGTCGCGGCGCTGCTGGTCGTAGACGCTGACTCCGGTGATGTCCGAGGGCAGCAGGTCCGGGGTGAACTGGATGCGGCGCACCGAGCAGTCGACGGAGCGGGCCAGCGCCTTGGCGAGCATCGTCTTGCCGACGCCCGGCACGTCCTCGATGAGGAGGTGGCCCTCGGCCAGCAGCACGGTCAGCGCGAGCCGTACGACCTCCGGCTTGCCCTCGATCACGCTCTCGACCGACCGCTGCACCCGCGCGGCGGTGGTCGTCAGATCGCTCTGGCCCGCCCGCTCGTCATACGTCGTCACCCGGCCCTCCTCGGCCCTTTCCCCCCGCCCTCGACGGGCGCGGGACACCCCGTCCGGCCGGACCCTCCGTACGGGCCCGGTCCCCCTGACCGCGACATCGTGCACGGCTGGGGCCGGACGACGTCACCGGGGCATTCTTGCCGTCCGTGCCGTCCCGCGTCATGGCCTGTGGATAACTCGGGTCGTTATGTCCCCACCGGTCGGGTGAGGTGCGGCGGGCCGGGCACGGGAGCGTTCCGTGCCCGGCCCGCCGGGGAGTGCGTCACTGCCGCGGGTCGATCTCCCGCAGCAGGCCCGTGGTGACGTCGAAGACGAAGCCACGGATGTCGTCCTTGTGCAGCAGGAACGGCGAGGTGCGGACCCGTTGCATGGACTGCCGCACGTCCTCGTCGAGATCTTTGAACGCCTCGACGGCCCAGGTGGGGCGCTGCCCGACCTCGGCAGCCAGGTCGTGGCGGAAGTCCTCGGTGAGGCCGAGGAGACCGCAGTCGGTGTGGTGGATGAGCACGACCGAGCGGGTGCCCATGGCGCGCTGGCTGATGGTCAGCGAGCGGATGATGTCGTCGGTGACGACGCCTCCGGCGTTGCGGATCGTGTGGCAGTCACCCAGTTCGAGACCCAGGGCGGCGTGCAGGTCGAGCCGGGCGTCCATGCAGGCCACGACGGCGACCTTCAGGACGGGCCGGGCGTCCATCCCGGGATCGGTGAAGCCTTCGGCGTAGGAGGAATTGGCGCGGACCAGTCGGTCGGTGACGGTGCCACCGTTCCCTGCGGCGGTGCCGTCGTCGGACGAGGGCAGCGGCTGCGACGTAGGTATGGACATGGGGTCACCGTAGTCGTCCCGGCCCGTTCCGGCCGTCAGCGGGGCCCGGCGCGCGGGGCGCATGTACGGCGTGTGAGGTACCCCACAGGCTCGCGGGTGACCTCGCCGGGTCCGCGGCGGGCGGGGCGCGAAGCCGCCGGGGGACGCGCGCCAGGGGTTGATTGACCGGGGCAGGCCGTGGACTAAAGTGGCGCGAAGTGGGAGGCATGACGCCCTCCTAGGATCCCGAATCCCTCGCGTGCGCGGACGCGCACGTACGGCTCGGCCTCCTCCCGCTCCACGGTCATCCGGCGTCACTTCCCCGTCGCCGGAGGACCACTTCCCCTTCAGAGCGGGCGGGGACCAAGCGGTACGTGCGGCACTTCCCAGCCAACGGCCGGGGCCCCACCTGCCGCTCACCCATCGGAAGGCGCATGAGCAGCAATACTCGCCACGTACCCGTCATGCTCCAGCGCTGCCTGGACATGCTCGCCCCCGCGCTCGCCGAGCCCGGTGCGGTCGTCGTCGACTGCACGCTCGGCCTCGGGGGGCACAGCGAGGCGCTGCTCTCCACCTTCCCGGCGGCCCGCCTCGTCGCCCTCGACCGCGACCCGGCCGCCCTGCGGCTGGCCGGCGAGCGCCTGGCCCCCTACGGCGACCGCGCCACCCTGGTGCACGCCGTCTACGACGAGCTCCCCGACGTCCTCGCCCGCCTCGGGCTGTCGCGCGTCCAGGGCGTCCTCTTCGACCTCGGCGTCTCCTCGATGCAGCTCGACGAGGCCGACCGCGGCTTCGCCTACGCCCAGGACGCCCCCCTGGACATGCGGATGGACCAGACGACCGGCATGAGCGCCGCGGAGGTCCTCAACACCTACGCGCCCGGTGAACTCGTCCGCATCCTGCGCGCCTACGGGGAGGAGAAGCAGGCCAAGCGGATCGTCGCGGCCATCGTCCGCGAGCGGGCCAAGGAGCCGTTCACCACCAGCGCCCGGCTGGTCTCCCTGATCCGTGACGCGCTGCCGCAGGCCGCCAAGCGCACCGGCGGCAACCCCGCCAAGCGCACCTTCCAGGCGCTGCGCATCGAGGTCAACGGCGAGCTGGCGTGCGTGGAGCGGGCCGTGCCGGCCGCCGTGAAGGCGCTGGCGGTGGGCGGCAGGATCGCGGTGCTCTCCTACCACTCGCTGGAGGACCGCCTGGTCAAGCAGGTCTTCGCGGCCGGCGCCGCCAACACCGCGCCCCCCGGCCTGCCGGTCGTCCCCGAGCGCTACCAGCCCCGCCTCAAGCTCCTCACCCGGGGCGCCGAGCTGCCCACGGAGGAGGAGATCGCCGAGAACCGCAGGGCGGCCCCCGCCCGGCTGCGCGGCGCCGAACGCATCCGTGAGGACATCGCATGAGTCCCCGGGGACGCTCACGCGGGGGGACGGGGCGTCTCGCGTCGCTCTTCCCCACGACCTCGGGCACGGCGGCCCGTACGCCCTTCGTCCTCCTGGTCGTCGTGCTGCTCGGCTCCGGGCTGATCGCGCTGCTGATGCTCAATTCCGCGCTCAACCAGGGGTCGTTCGAGCTGAACGAGCTGGAGCGGCGGACCAGCGAGCTGACGGACGAGCAGCAGGCGCTCCAGCAGGAGGTGGACTCCTCCTCGGCGCCGTGGACGCTGGAGCGGCGCGCCCGCGAGCTGGGGATGGTCCCCGGCGGCAGCCCGGCGTTCCTCGAACCGGACGGCACGGTGCGCGGCAGCCCGAGCACGGCGACGGCCGAACCGTCCGCGTACCGGACCGGCCCGCGCGCCGCGCGACCGCACGTGGCGGGCCTCACCGCCGTGACCGCCCACGCCCCGACGACCTCCGGCAGGTGATCTTGTGACGTACGCGTCCGCCGAGCCGTACGCCGCGGGCGTGCGTGCCGGGCACCGTG
>NZ_JCANQV010000270.1:0-7760 GCF_059553635.1 Candidatus Streptomyces philanthi | reverse complement strand
CGGCGACACCGGCGCGGCGGCCGCGGCCTTCCAGACGGCGGCGGTCCTCGCGTACGCCGCCGAGCGCCCGGAGCGGGCCGCCGGACGGTACGGCCTGATCACCGCGGTGGACCGCACCGGGTCGGTGGGCTGCGCCGTCCTCGGCCTGCGGCCCTGAGAAGCCGCCGCACCCCCGCCGTCCGCCGGACGGCCCCCGCGGGCAGCGCCCGCCGCACACGGCACCGACGCCACTGAAGGAGAAAGCCATGACAAGCGCATCCACCGCCCTCGACAAGGAGAAGCTGCGGGAGACCGTCGCCCAGGCCCTCGACCTGGAGACCGACGAGGTCACCGACGAGGCCGACTTCGTCGACGACCTCGGCGTCGACTCGCTGATGGCGCTGGAGGTCGTGGTCGTCCTGGAGAAGACCTTCGGCGTCCGCATCCAGGAGCGCGAACTGCGTGACATCACCTGTCTGCGCGCCGCCCACGAACTGCTCGCCGCCAAGCTGCGGGACGCCGGATGACCACGGCCGCCACGCCGCTCGCCGGGGAGGTCCGGACGGCGGCACCCGACGCGGAACTGCGCGCCACCGCGGAGTTCACCGTCGGCGCCGACGAGCCGGTGCTCGCGGGCCACTACCGGGGATTCCCCATCTTCCCCGGCGTCTGCCTGGTGGAGTGCGCGCACACCGCCGCGCTGGGCGCCGCGCCGCCCGGCGCCGGACGGCTGGAGCTGACCGAGGTGGTCTCCGCCCGCTTCACCGGCCCCGTCTACCCCGGCGACCGGCTCACCGCCGACCTCGCCTGGCAGCGGGACGGCGACGTCTGGCGCTGCCGGGCCGCCGTCCGCTCGGAACGCGGTGACGCGGCCCGCGTCCGGCTGGAGTACACGCCCCGCGCGACGGAGGAGGACGCATGACCGGACAACCGGAGATCAGGGCCCGGCTGCCGCACCGCTTCCCGATGCTGCTGGTGGACCGCGTCACCGACGTCGTCCCCGGCGAGCGGCTGACCGCGGTGAAGGCCGTCACCTGCAACGAACCCTGGTACGCGGACCTCGGGCCGGACACCCCGGCGGACGGCTACGCCTACCCGCGTTCGCTGCTGATCGAGTCGTGGTGCCAGGCCGCCGGGGTCCTGGCGACCTGGGACGACCCCAACCCGGACGTCCTCGACGGCCAGGTGATGCTCTTCGGCGGCATGTCCCGCGTCCGCTTCGGGCCGGCCGTCCTCCCCGGTGACGTCGTCGAGCACCACGTCACCGTCGAGCGCGCCTTCAGCGACACCGTGATCGTCCAGGGCGAGAGCCGTACCGCGGCGGGGACGGTGATGACGGTCGGCCAGGTCGTCATGACCTTCCGGCCCGCCGAGGTGCTGCGCCCCGCCGACGACCGCGGCTGACCCACCGACACCACCCCTCCGCACCCGCCGACCGGGAGAGACGACCGATGGAACAGACAACGACCAGCGTGGCCCTGATCACCGGGGGATCGCGCGGTATCGGCCGGGCCACGGCGCTGGCACTCGCCCGCGACGGGTTCGACGTGGCGTTCTGCTACCGGTCCGACGAGGACGCCGCCCGCCGGCTGGAGGAGGAGATCACCGCGGCCGGCGTGCGGGCCCTCGCCTGCCGCGCCGACGTCGCCGACGGCGCCGCGATGCGCGACCTCGTCGAGCGGACCGAGGACACCCTCGGACCGGTCGACGCCCTGGTCACCTCGGCCGGCATCACCCGCGACAACCCGCTGGTGCTGATGGACGACGACCAGTGGCGGCAGGTGCTCGCCACCAACCTCGACGGCGTCTACCACGTCTGCCGCTCCGTCGTCTTCGGCATGATGAAGCGCCGCGGCGGCGCGATCGTCAACCTCTCCTCCGTCGCCGGGGTCTACGGGCACGCCACCCAGACCAACTACTCGGCGTCGAAGGCCGGCATCATCGGCTTCTCCCGCTCGCTCGCCAAGGAAGTGGGCCGGGCCGGAATCCGCGTCAACGTCGTCGCCCCCGGCTTCGTCGAGACCGACATGACCGCGGCGCTCACCGACACGGCCCGCGCCAAGGCGCTCGCGTCCGTACCGCTGGGACGGATGGGGACGGCCGAGGAGGTCGCCGACCTCGTCGCCTACCTGGTGTCCGACCGGGCCGCCTACATCACCGGCGCCGTCCTCCAGATCGACGGCGGCATCACCCTCTGACCCGCCGCCACCGCGGCACGACCCACCGAGGAGGCGAGATGGCCCGACGACGGCCCCGCTGGTACTTCTCCTTCCGCAGCCCCTACTCCTGGTTCGCCCACCACGACCTGGTCACCCGTCACCCCGACGTGGCCGACGCGATCGACTGGCTGCCGTTCTGGGAGCCCGACGACCAGGCCCACCAGGCACTGGAGGCCGAGGGCGTACGGCTGCCGTACGTCCCGATGAGCCGCGAGAAGCACCTGTACATCCTCCAGGACGTGCGGCGGCTGGCGCGCGAGCGCGGCCTGACGCTCGCCTGGCCCGTCGACCGTGCCCCGCGCTGGGAGGTCGCCCACCTCGCGTACCTGGTCGCCGAGGAGGAGGGCGCCGGGCGGCGGTTCATCGACGCGGTCTACCGCGCCCGGTGGGAGGAGGGCAACGACATCGGCGACCCGGAGGTCGTCGCCGTCCTCGGCAAGGAGCTGGGGCTCGACCCGCAGCGCCTGGCCGCCGCCTGCGACGATCCCGGGGTGCGGGAGCGCGGCATGGACTGCCTGCGGTCGCTGCACCGCGACGGCGTCTTCGGTGTCCCGTTCTTCATCGAGGGGCACGAGAAGTTCTGGGGCGTCGACCGGCTGGCGGGGTTCGCCGCCGCGGTCCGCGCCCGCACCGGCACCACGACCCCGGACTGACCTCCCGGTCCGGACCGACACCACACCATCAGCGAGGCCCAAGGAGAACCCATGGCCACCAACCCCTTCGAAGACGACGAGGCCGGCTACTACGTGCTGGTCAACGAGGAGAACCAGCACTCCCTGTGGCCGGTGTTCGCCGAGGTGCCCGCGGGCTGGACCGTGGTCCACGGCGAGGCGCCCCGGCAGGACTGCCTGGAGTACGTCGAGACGCACTGGACCGACATGCGCCCGGCCTCCCTCGCCCGCGCGATGGGCGCCTGACCGCCGCCGGCCCGCCGCCGACAAGGAGCGACCATGCACGACGAGACCACCGAAGGCGCCGGGACACCGCCGACCGCCGACGCCCCGGGCCCGGAGGACCACGGCCCGGCGTACGGTGACCGGGCACCGGCCCGGACCCTCGACGAGGGGCACGCCGGAGGCTGCGGCTGACCCCTCGCGTGCCGCGCACCGGCACGCACCGGGCGTCCGCCCCCGTGACGCCCGCGCCGAGGCCCCGTACGCCTGCCGCCCGGCAGAGGTACGGGGCCTTTCCGGCAGATGCGCGCGGGTGAACCGCAGGAGACGGAAAAGGGCCGGTCAGACCCCTTGAATGGCTGGTTCATGCCACTGGCTGAGCAACCGTTGAGTTTTCTTCGGGACGCATTAGCAACAAGCTGCCATCTCGTATGGCGGACGGATATTCCGGGACTCTGTTCGAAATACGCTGCTGCGGACATGCTGGTTCGGTATCCGCCGTACGGCGGTGTTTTCGGCGAGGTTGTTGTGACGGAATCGGGGATCGTTCGGGACACGCGGGCGGAACTCGTCTACAGGAGACTCCTGCTCGACGTGCGCTGGCGGGCCCCTGAGCTGGCCGCCGCGCTCGGCTGGGAGGAGAGCGAACTGGCCGCGGTCCTGGAGGACCTGCGGGCCGAGGGACTCGTCACCGAGTCGGGGGACGACAGCGACGCGATCCGCGCCGTGGAACCGTGCGTCGCGCTGCCGCCCCTGCTGCTGCGCCGGATGCGGGAGAGCGGCGCCGGCCAGACCTGGCCGGCCGACCTCGAACGCTTCCTCGCCCTGCACGAACGCGCCCCCGACCGCCGGGTACGCGCCTACGGGGAGAGCCGCGACGAGACCGCGGCACTCATCGAGCGGATGATCGCCCGGGTCGACACCGAGGTGACCTTTCTCGTCCGCAACCACGGGGTCGGCGCGGCACCGTTCTCCCGGCCCATCGCCGACATGGCGCTGCGCCGCGGCGCCACCCTGCGCGCCGTGTGGGCCGCGCCCGTCCTGGCGGCCCCCCGCGCCGTCGCCCACGCCCAGTGGCTCGCCGAACAGGGCTCGGCACCCCGGACGGCGCCCTCCGTGCCGGTCCGCGCCGTCGTCCTGGACAGGGTGGTGGCCGTCGTCGTCAACGACGACGGGGGCGCCCGCGTCGTCCGCTCCTCCGTCGAGGTCGAACGGCTCACCGCGCTCGCCGAACGCACCTGGCAGCGCGCCGGAGCCATCCGCCAGACCTCCCGCGCCACCCGGGTCCCCGGCGCCCGCCGCCCCCGCTCCGAGATCGTGCTCCGGCTCCTCGCCGAGGGACTGACCGACGACGCCATCGCCCGCCGGCTCGGGTGCAGCGTCCGCACCGTGCGCAGCGATGTCGCCCTGGCGATGACGGCCCTGGACGCCCGCAGCCGCTTCCAGGCCGGCGTCCGGGCGATGCAGGTCGGCCTCATCTGACCGCACCCCGACCGGCGCTGGGTCCCCGGGCCCACGGAACCGGGGGACCCAGCGCCTCATCCGTGGACACCGGCGGCGGCCGTCACCGCCGCCGTTTCACCGCGCGCTCACCGGACATCGGCGGGCCGCCGCGCCTCCGGTACGGCCGCCGTCGGCTCCGGCCGTCCGGCGGCCACCGGCGGGGAGAGCGCGGCGAGTTCGGCCTCCAGTGCGTCGAGGGCCTGCCGGGCCGCCGCGATGCGCTCGCCGAGATGCCCGCCGTCGTGCGGCACGGGCCGCCGCCGCTTGCGCCCGTGGACGGGTACCTCCAGCGCGCGGGCCTCCTCCAGGGAGTTGATGACCACGCCGATGAGAAGGTTGACCAGGACGAACGAGCCCAGCAGGACGAACGACGCGTAGTAGAGGACCGTCCAGCGGGAGATCTCCAGCCCCGCGTGGACCGCGTCCCCCAGCCCGTCGAGGGTGATGAGCAGGAACAGGGTGAGCACGGCACGGCCGAGCGACCCGTAGTGCTCGGGGTCGGCGGCGGCGAAGAAGACCCAGCCCACCATCGCGTACACGTACAGCAGCAGCGCCCCGACCATCAGGAAACTCAGCGTTCCCGGCAGGCTCTTGCCGAACGCCACGAGCACGATCCGCAGTTGTGGCAGGAAGCGCGCCGCGCGCAGCACCCTGGCGAGCCGGAACAGCCGTAGCACGGTGGCGTTCTGACGGGCGAACGGCAGGAACGCCACGGCGACGACGAGAAGGTCGAAGACGTTCCACGGGTCGCGGAAGAAGCCCAGGGGGCGCTCGGCGTGGGCGGCGGCGCGCAGCAGGATCTCGGCGGTGAAGGCGGCGAGGAAGAGGTGTTCCGCGATGTCCAGCGGGCCGCGCCACCGGGCCGCGACGCCCGAGTAGCTCTCGACGCCCAGCAGTACGGCGTTGACGGCGATCAGGCAGAAGACCGTCGTGGTGAACGCGGCGGAGTCGACGATGCGGCGGCTGTGGCGGGCGATGTGATACCGCACCTGTGCGGCGGTCTGTCCGGACATGGGTGTTTCGGTTTCCTCGCAGACCCGTTCCTTGATCCAACAGCCTTAGATCTTAAGGGTCCTGGAGGGATGGTCGGCCGTCCGGCCCGCCCGGCCCCGCCGCCACGGCGGCCGGGCGGGCCGGATCACGCCGTCACCGTGTCCGGTAGGCGTCGGTGAGGGTCTGGGTGAGGGTGTTGCCCGAGGTGTCGGTCAGTTCGGCGCGCAGCGAGACACCGGTGCCCGCCCGCGGGTTGCGGATGCTGACGGCACCGTCCTCGACCGGGACACGGGTCCAGGACGAGCCGCCGTCCGTGGACACCGAGACCGTCAGCGTCCGCACGTGCCCGCTCGCGGCGCCCTGCACGGCGACCGGCACCCGCATTGTCGTACCGGCCTGCGCGGCGCCGGTCCGGTCGAGTGCGGGGGAGAACCGCACGGCGCTCACCGGCAGCGGCGTCGCGCCCTTCACCGTCCCGGAGGTGAACGTCCACGACATGCTCGCCTCCGTGGTGGCGCCGGCCGCGGCCTTGCGGCGCACCGTGCTGGTCAGCAGGTACGACGCCCGCCCCGACGGGACGGTGAACTCCGCCTTCCCGGGCTCACCGGACCGCGTCCCGACCCGCTTGCCGTCCCGGTACAGCGTCGTCGTCGCCCCGTCGTACGACGGGGCCGACGGCACATGGCCCGCGCCGTCGGCCAGCAGCGGCACATCGACGGTGATCTTGTCGCCGTCGCGGACGACCCCGGGGCGCCCGGTGAGGTCGGGGCCGAAGACGGCGTTGTCGAAGGTGCGCGTGACGGTGGCCCCGGCGCGTACGGGGACGTGCTCGGAGTAGCGGTTCGACGGCTCACCGGGCGCGCTGGGCGCGAAGTAGGTGACGTTCCACCTGCCGAACTCGGGAGCCACCAGGTACGTGGAGGTGCCGGGGGCCTTCGCGGGGAACCCGAAGGAGGTGCTCGATCCCGAGCTCGGTTGCAGGTCGACGGTCGCCTCCCCGCCGGCACCGGGCACGGCCGCGGCGTGGACGCGCAGGGTGGCCAGGTCCTTGGCGGAGGGGTGCTTGGTGAGCCCGGTCAGGGAGCGCGTCCCGGTGGCGGAGTGGCCGAGCGCGTAGTTGGCGGACGTGCCCGTCCAGTAGGAGGTGAACGTCTGCTTCACCGAACCGGGTTCCGCGTCGGGGCCCAGGTGCGCCATGCGCAGGGTGGGCGTGGCATTGATCAAGTTGATCTCCCGGGTGGCCCCGCCGTGCTCGACCTCGACGAACATGCCGCTGTTGTGGAACACCGCGGAGCTGTCCGGCGGCCGCACATCGACGGGCTTGGTGGTCCGCGCGTCCACGGTGACGGTGGTGTCGTGGTCGAGGTCGAGGCGCGGCTGGATGACCCAGTCCGTGCCGGTCGACGCGTGCTCGTCGCTCAGCCTGCTGTCCAGGAGGTACCGGCCCTCCGGCAGCCGCACGGTGGTCGTGCCGGAGTCGTCGTGGGGGTGCACGACCTCGTCGGCGCCCGCGCCGGAGAGCCCGGCGACGGTGGTGTCGTAGTCCTTCGTCGCCCGGCCGTCGCGGTCGAGGTGCTTGATCGTCAGGGTGTAGGTCTTCGTTTCCGCGGCGAACGCGCCGGCGCTCCCCGCCGGCCCGGCCACGGCGGTGAGGGCGACGGCGACGGCCACGGTCCGCAGGACGCTCCGGCGGGGTACGGAAGAAATGTTCATGACCTGCACTGCGCGACCGGACACCCGGGTTCCCGTGACCTGCGTCACGCCACAAGGGTGCGTGTGGCGCATGTCACCGGAACCCGCGCAACGGACCGGGCAGGGCGAAGTGTGGAATCACTCATGAGGAATCGCCTCCGCGGCGGGGACCGTGACGCCCTGGCAGAGCTGTACGACGAGCACGCCCAGGTGCTCTACCGCTATGCCCTGCGGGTCACGGGCGACTGGGCGGAGGCCGAGGACGTCGTCTCGGCGACCTTCCTGGAGGCATGGCGCGGCCGGGGCGGGCTGCGTCCCGAAGGGGACGGCCTGCGCCCCTGGTTGCTGGGCATCGCCACCAACATCATGCGCCGCGACGCGCGCACCCGCCGCCGCCGTGACACCGCGCTCGCCCGCGTCCCCGAACGCGGCGCGGTCCCGGACTTCGCCGACGACGTCGTCACCCACCTCGCGGACGCCG
>NZ_JCANQV010000269.1:0-7792 GCF_059553635.1 Candidatus Streptomyces philanthi | reverse complement strand
GCCGTTCGCAGACCACGGCGGCGGCCGAGGCCGCGGTCGACGAGGAGGGTGAAGCCTGATGTCCGTGCCCCTGACCGCCTCCCGGCTGCTGGCGGCCCTCCGCGACGAGGGCCTGGTGGTCCACGAGGTCCGCGAATGGCGCAAGCACAACCGCAACACCAAGGGCCAGTGGGGCCCCGTGCACGGCGTGATGATCCACCACACCGCGACCGAGGGCACCGACGCCTCCGTCGCCCTTTGCTACAACGGGCGCACCGCGCTGCCCGGTCCGCTCTGCCACGGCGTGATCGACAAGAACGGCGAGGTCCATCTCGTCGGCAACGGCCGCGCCAACCACGCCGGTCTGGGCGACCGTCGGGTGCTCGCCGCCGTGATCGACGAGTCGGAACTGCCGCACGACCAGGACGCGGACACCGACGGCAACCGGCACTTCTACGGCTTCGAGTGCGTCAACCTCGGCGACGGCCAGGACCCCTGGCCCGAGGCCCAGTTGCTCGCCGCCGAGAAGGCCGCCGCGGCCCTCTGCCGGGCCCACGGCTGGAGTGAGGGCTCGGTGATCGGCCACAAGGAGTGGCAGCCCGGAAAGGTCGATCCGCGCGGCTTCACGATGGACGCCCTGCGGGACCGGATCAGGGAACGGCTGGCCGGGCCCCCGCAGGAGGCCGCCTCCGCCCGTCCTACGCCGCCTATCCCGCCCATGCCGTCGTATCCGCCGGGTGGGGCGGGGGCGGAGGGGGCGGCCGGGGGTGATGTGGCGGGGTGAGTGGGGCGGGGCGGGGGCCGTGGCCGTACGCCCGTCGTCCGGTCGCGCCCGTCACCCCGGTCACCGTTCCTCCCCTGTGTCCGGGACGGGCAGCGGTCGCTTCTCGATCGCGGCCGCCATGATGTCGGGGAACAGGTCGGGGGTGCAGGCGAACGCCGGGGCGCCCAGGGCCGCGAGGGCGGCGGCGTGGCCGCGGTCGTAGGCGGGGGCGCCCTCGTCGGAGAGGGCGAGGAGGGTCACGAACCGCACGCCGGACGCCTGCATCGCGGCGACCCGTTTGAGCATCTCGTCGCGGATGCCGCCCTCGTAGAGGTCGCTGATGAGGACGACGATGGTCTCGGCGGGGCGGGTGATGCGGGACTGGCAGTAGGCCAGGGCGCGGTTGATGTCCGTGCCACCGCCGAGCTGGGTGCCGAACAGTACGTCGACCGGGTCGTCGAGGGCGTCCGTCAGATCGACCACCGAGGTGTCGAAGACGACCAGCTGGGTGTCGATGGCGCGCAGTGAGGCCAGTACGGCGCCGAACACCGAGGCGTAGACGACGGAGGCGGCCATCGAGCCGGACTGGTCGACGCAGAGCACCACCTCCTTCTTCACGGACTGCGCGGCCCGCCCGTGGCCGATCAGCCGTTCGGGGACGACCGTGCGGTACTCGGGGAGGTAGTTCCTGAGGTTCGCCCGTATCGTGCGGTCCCAGTCGATGTCGTGGTGGCGCGGTCTGTTGATCTTCGCGGAGCGGTCCAGCGCCCCGGTGAGGGTGGCGCGGGTGCGGCTCGCCAGCTGCTTCTCCAGCCGCTCGACGACGGTGCGGACCACGGCCCGCGCGGTTTCCTTGGTGGTCTCCGGCAGCACCTTGTGGAGCGAGAGCAGGGTGCCGACCAGGTGGACGTCCGGTTCGACGGCCTCCAGCATCTCCGGCTCCAGCAGCAGCGTGGAAAGCCCCAGCCGGTCGATGGCGTCGC
This sequence comes from Candidatus Streptomyces philanthi, assembly GCF_059553635.1. NCBI lineage: Bacteria > Bacillati > Actinomycetota > Actinomycetes > Kitasatosporales > Streptomycetaceae > Streptomyces > Candidatus Streptomyces philanthi. The sequence goes on along the minus strand of NZ_JCANQV010000269.1, from coordinate 6,067 downwards.
GCTGCATCACCTGCACCACGGACGACGGGAAGTAGGTGCGGATGTCGCCGAGCCAGCGGGCCACCTGCGGCGCGGACGCCCCCAGCCCCGCCGCCCGGCGCCCGCGCCCGGCCGCGCCGCCGCCCTGCCCGTAGAGCGCGGTCAGTGCCGCGTCCATCTCCGCGTCCTGGCCGGTCAGGGGGTGGCCGGTGCCGTCGGCGCCACCTGGGCCCAGCACCATCCGCCAGCGACGCAGCCGCTCGTCCCGGGCCGTTCCGGCCGCCGTGCCGTCCTTGGTGTCGGTGGTCATCTCCCCGCCCCCGCAGGTGTGTGGTGTGCGTCGTGGTCGTGGTGCGTGGCGTCGTGCCGGTGCGCGTGGCCGTGCGGCTCGTCCTGGTCGGTGCCGAGCAGCAGGCGCAGGACGGGCAGGACGGCGGCGGCGCGGTCGCGGTCGAGGCCGGGGCCGAAGCCGGGCGGCGCCGCGTCCGGGCCGCCGTCCGTCGCGCCGGGCGCGGGGGACGCGGGGCCGCGCCGGACCAGCTCGCCGAGGGTGCGCCGTGCCCCCTCCTCGTACTCCGCGAACGTCCGGCGCAGCAGCGGCAGTACGCCGGTGAACGCCGCGGCCGGCACCTGCGTCAGCCAGGTGTCGACGAGGGCGAACAGCCGGGCGTCGTGCACGAGCAGGGTGCCGCCGTCGGGGCCGCCCGCGAAGCCCTCGATCCAGGCCGCGGCGTCGGCGGGCGGGGTGCCCGGGGCCAGGGCGAAGCTCATCAGGTGTGCCGCCCCGCCCTCGTCCAGCCGTCCGTCGTCCAGCAGCAGCCGCGCGGCCCGGCCGCGTATCACGCCCGGTACGGCGGCCCGGTCCGTCAGGGTGCGCAGGACCGCCGCCCATCTGTCCCGCAGATCGGTGCCGGGGTGTTGGGGTGCCGCGGGGTCCGGGTGGTCGAGGAGGCCGACGGCGCGGTGGGTGGCGTCGAGGTGGTCGCGCATCTCGGCGGCGCCGTCCGCGTCGAGCCCCGCGCAGGCCGGCGGCAGTCCGACGAAGACCCGCTCGGCCAGGCCCGTCGCCACCTTGTGCAGCGCCGTACTGTCCGTGCCGCGTACGTCGCCGTAGCGGACGGACCGTACGAGGGCGGGCAGAGCATGGGCGAGACGGCCGACATCGGCGTCCAGCGCGGCGCGGTCCGCGAGGGCCCGCATCACGGCGGGCAGCGCGTCGGACAGCCCCGCGAGCAGGCACTGCTCGGCGAGCGCGGTCACCTCGGCGAGCGTCCGGGCGCCGGTGGCGCCGGCCTCGGCCTTGGCGGTGGCGGCGGCCTCCACGGTCGTGCCCCACACGCCCGCCTCCGCGACCCGTACCGGGAGTTCCGGGTCCCAGCGCAGCCGCCAGGTCTCCCGGAACGTGCCGGTGCTGTTGCGGGAGTGCGCGGGCTCGCCCCAGGGGACGCCCAGCAGCCGCAGCCGGTGCAGCAGTCTGCTGCGGGCGGTGTCGGTCTCCTTGCGGAGGTCCAGTTCCCGTTCGCGCTCGCGTGCCTCCGGTGCCAGGCGCAGCGACCGCTGGGTGCGGGTGAGGTCGCGTTGCAGTGGTACGGCGGGGGCGTCCTCGGGCACTTCGCCGAGCGCGTCGCCGATGACGAGCCGCTCGTGGATCAGGGCGTTGGGCGCGTCGGCGCCGTCGCCCATGACGGCGCGTATCGCGTCGGTGGCCTCGGTGAGCCCGGCCAGCGGCCGGCCGCGCACGGTGGCGAGGCCCTCGGCGAGCCGGACCGCCTCGATGACATGGGCCGTGGAGACGGGGTGGTCCTCCTCCCGCAGCAGTCCGGCGGCCTTGGTCATCCAGCGTTCGACGGGCCGGTCGGGGGAGGCGAAGAGGTGGGCGTACCAGCCGGGCGAGGTGATCCCGGCGCCGTAGCCGCTGTGCCGGGAGAGCCGCCGGTGGGTCCAGGGGACCCAGGTGGTCTCCGTGGTGACCTTGGGCAGGCCCTTGAGGAGTTGCCGGTCGGCGGTCACCGTGCTGCGGCGGGCCAGCGCCGGGACGTGCCAGGCGCCGCACACCACGGCGACGCCGTCGCCGAACTCCCGCCGGGCGGCGCGCAGTCGCAGCCGCATATGGGCCTCGCGCAGCGGATCGCGGTCGTGCCCGCCGTCCCCGTACGCCTCCCGCAGCGCGGTCATCGCCTCGGCGAGTGCCGCGAACGGGGCCAGGGCGTCCGCGTCCGGGCGGGTGCCGTCCGTGCCGCGGTGTTCGACGACGTCCTCCCACCAGCGTTCGGCGTCGTCGTAGCCCGCGGCCTCGGCCAGGGCGCCGAGCGGGTCGACGCGAAGATCCACGGCCGGGGGCCCGTCGGACTCCCGCTCCTCCTCGCTCTCCGGGGCCATCGCCAGGGTGTGGGCGGCCGGGAGGTCGATGAACCGGACCGGGACGCCGCGCGCGGTCGCCCAGCGCAGGGCCACCCACTCCGGCGAGAACGCGGCGAACGGCCAGAACGCGGCCCGCCCGGGATCGTCCCGTACGTGCGCGAGCAACGCGACCGGGGGCCGCAGATCGTCCCCGCAGGCCAGCGGCACCAGCGCGTCGGCCTCCGGCGGGCCCTCGATGAGGACCGCGGGGGGCGCGCACTGCTCCAGGGCCGCGCGCACCGCCCGTGCCGAGCCGGGCCCGTGGTGCCGGACGCCGAGCAGCACGGGCTCCCCGGCGCCCGACCGGGCGCGTCCGGCGCTCATGCGGACACCTCCCGGCAGGCGCGGTAGAAGTCCTTCCAGCCCTCGCGTTCGCGGACGACGGTCTCCAGGTACTCCTGCCACACGACGCGGTCGGCGGCGGGGTCGCGGACCACCGCGCCCTGGATGCCGGCGGCCACGTCACCGGCGCGCAGGACACCGTCCCCGAAGTGCGCCGCCAGGGCGAGGCCGTTGGTGACCACCGAGATGGCCTCGGCCGTGGAGAGGGTGGCCGACGGCGACTTGAGCTTCGTCCGGCCGTCGGTGGTGACGCCGTCCCGCAGTTCGCGGAAGACGGTGACGACACGGCGGATCTCGTCCATGGCCTCGGGCACATCGGGCAGTCGCAGCGACCGGCCGAGCTGCCCGACCCGGCGGGAGACGATCTCCACCTCGGCGTCGGGGGTTCCCGGGAGCGGCAGGACGACGGTGTTGAAGCGGCGTCGCAGCGCGCTGGAGAGGTCGTTGACCCCGCGGTCACGGTCGTTGGCGGTGGCGATCAGGTTGAAGCCGCGGACCGCCTGCACCTCCTCGCCCAGTTCCGGTATGGGGAGGGTCTTCTCCGACAGGATCGTGATGAGGGTGTCCTGGACGTCGGCGGGGATACGGGTCAGTTCCTCCACCCGGGCCGTCATGCCCTCCGCCATGGCCCGCATGACGGGGCTGGGCACCAGGGCGTCCCGGCTGGGGCCGTGGGCGAGCAGCTGCGCGTAGTTCCAGCCGTAGCGGATCGCTTCCTCGGGGGTGCCGGCCGTGCCCTGCACCAGGAGGGTGGAGTCACCGCTGACGGCCGCCGCGAGGTGTTCGGACACCCAGGTCTTGGCCGTGCCGGGGACCCCGAGCAGCAGCAGCGCGCGGTCGGTGGCGAGGGTCGTCACGGCGACCTCCACGATCCGCCGGGGGCCGACGTACTTCGGTGTGATGACCGTGCCGTCCGCGAGCGTGCCGCCGAGGAGGTAGGTCGCCACGGCCCAGGGCGAGAGCCGCCAGCGCTCGGGGCGCGGCCGGTCGTCGGCGGCGGCGAGGGCCGCCAGTTCCGCCGCGTAGGTGTCCTCCGCGTGCGGCCGCAGCACCTCGGCGGCGGTCTCCCGCCCGCTCGCCGCGGCGCGCGTCCCGTTCTTCGTTTTCGCGGTCCGCGTCCCCGTCCTCGCGGTCGTTCCGCCGCTGTTCTTCGTCGTCGTTCCGGGCATGGCTCCCCCTCGTCACGCGGTGTGCGGCCGGCGCTTCGCAGCGCGTCGGCCGGTTGCGGTTCCCACCCTGCACCACGCCACTGACAACGCCCCCGAAAACCGCCTCTGACCTGCTGATTCGCCATGTCCGGCGGGGCGTTGTCAGTGGTCGGCCGTAGCGTCGTGGACATGAATCCGCAGGGGGAACGCTGGACGACGGAGCAGGTGCTCGCACTGGCACCTGACGAGGCATCACGCAAGGCGGGCGGCAAGCTCGCGGCGCCCGGACCATGGTCGGAGTCCGGCGCGGCCGACGGCGCGGTCTGGGGCCTGTGCAAGGGCAGCGGCCGGACGCCGTACCGCGCGGTCGCCGACCTCGGAGGGCCCGCTTACCGGTGCACTTGCCCCAGCCGCAAGTTTCCGTGCAAGCACGTACTGGCCCTGCTGCTGCTCTGGGCCGACGGCACGGTCACCGGCAGCGGGGAACCACCGCAGTGGGCGGGCGAATGGCTGGACGGCCGCCGCGAACGGGCGGCACGGGCCACCACCCCGCCACGCACCACCGCGGCCCCGGAAGCGGCGGCGCGGCGCGCGGAGCGGCGGATGCGACGGATCGCCACCGGCGCAACGGAGTTGGAGCAGCGCCTGGAGGACGTTCTGCGCGCCGGCCTCGCCTCGGCGAACGGCACGGGGTACGGCGCCTGGGACGAGACGGCGGCCCGCATGGTCGACGCCCAGGCCCCCGGACTCGCCGCACGCGTAAGGGAACTGGCCTCGCTCACCACCTCGGGCCCCGGGGGCCCCGGCCGCCTCCTGGAGGAGTGCGCCCTGCTGCACCTCCTCGACCAGGGCTTCCTCGGCATCGAACGCCTCCCGGACGCACTGGCCGCGACGGTCCGCACCCGCGTGGGCCTGACGACGGAGACATCGGACCTGCTGACCGGCCCGGACGCCGCACCGATACGGGACCGCTGGCTCGTCCTCGCCCAACAGGACGCGGAGGACGGACGCTTGACGACCCGGAAGACCTATCTGCGCGGCGACCGCACCGGCCGCACGGCCCTGCACCTCTCGTTCGGCGCCGGCGGCCGCCCACCGGAGCCCTCCCTGCCGCCCGGCCTGGTACTCGACGCCGACCTCGCCTACTACCCGGGCGCCCGCCCCCTGCGGGCCGCCCTCGGCGAGCGGCACGGCACGGCGTCCCCGAGGACGGTACCGGCGGGCTGCGGCATCGACGCGGCCCTGAGCGCCTACGGGGACGCCCTCCGCGACGACCCCTGGCTCGATTCCTGGCCGGTGGTCCTCACGGACGTCACCCCGATACCCCCCGCGCAGAACGGCGACGGCTGGCAACTCGCCGACGCCGACGGCGAGTCCGCACTCCCCCTGGACCCTCGCTTCCTGGGACGTACGGGCCTGTGGCAACTGGCCGCGATATCGGGCGGCGCCCCCGTCACCGTCTTCGGCGAATGCGGCCACCGCGGCTTCCTGCCGATGACGGTCTGGGACCCGTCACCGGTACCGCTGTGAGCGTGGCTGCGCGGCTTCCGGTAGGGCTGCGCGGCTGTGGCCGTCGTCTCCGGCAGCGCTGTGATCGTGACTGCCCGTGGCTGGTGACCTTTGTGATTGCGCCGGTCCCGTTTCCGGTGTCGCCGTGACCGGGCCCATCTCCTTCCCTGCGGCTCCGTGACCGGCCACCCCCCTCCCGTTCCGACGGCGGGTCGCCGTCCTCGTCCCGTACCAGTGGCGGGCCCGGCCCCCCTTCCCGCACCACGACTCACCACCGCCCCAACCTCCGTCCCCACCCCATCCACCACACCACCCCCGGAGAACCGGCATGACCTCGCCCACCTCGCCCCACACGCCGTCCCTCACCACGCCGCCATACAGCACGCCTCCCTCCAGCAGCGCTCCCTCGCTCAACGCCCCCTCCTTTCCGCCACCGCCCACCTCTTCCACCACCACCGCCCCCAAAGCACCGCCCGGCCCGTACGACGCATCGTCCTCGTCACCACTACGCAGCACCCCCATCACCTCGACCACCTCCGCAACCACGAACGGCGCGACCTGCGCATCCGCCCCTCCCCCCACGACCACCCCCACGAGACCCGGCTCTCCCCCTTCCCACACCCCTCCGCCCTGGGAGGAGTTGGTGAGCGCCGCGTTGCTCGGTACCGAGCGGCGGACGCCGCCGGTCG